>DASZOA010000246.1:0-8511 GCA_035551055.1 Solirubrobacteraceae bacterium | reverse complement strand
GAGATCGGCGTCGAGCTCGCTGGCCGAGTCCTCGGAGATGCCCTCCTCCAGGAAGATGCTGCCCTCGGGCACGGTGGAGCGCAGCACCGCCGTGGCCTGCACGCGGCTGCCGTTCGAGCTGACCGTCACGCGGTCGCCGTGCGCCACGCCGAGGCGCTGCGCATCGCGCGGGGACAGCTCGGCGCGCTGCCGGGCGTGCAGGAACTTCAGCGCGGGCGACAACTCGACCTGGGGCGCCGCCCAGATCGAGCGGAACGTGCCCAGCCGCAGCGCGCCGCGCTGTCCCCGCGCGACGCGCAGCGCCTCGGCGTGGCGCACGGCGACCGCGTGACGGTCAGCTCGAACGGCAGCCGCGTGCAGGCCACGGCGGTGCTGCCCTCCGCCGTGCCCGAGGGCAGCATCTTCCTGGAGGAGGGCATCTCCGAGGACTCGGCCAGCGAGCTCGACGCCGATCTCGTGGAGGTCTCGGCGAGATGACGGGCACCGTGCTGGCCGCGGTCGGCTATGCCGAGCCGTGGTACCTGCAGATCGCCAAGTCGGTCGTCCTCTTCTTTCTCGCCGTGCAGATCGTCCCGATCGTGCTGCTCGCCGAGCGCAAGCTGCTCGGCCGCTTCCAGCATCGCTACGGGCCCAACCGGGTCGGCCCGTACGGCGCCTTGCAGCCGCTCGCGGACATCATCAAGCTCGCCACGAAGGAGGACTTCCGGCCGTCGACGTCGGTCGGCTTCCTGTACGCGCTCGCGCCGATCATCTCGCTGATGACGGCGCTCGCGGCGTTCGCGATCCTCCCGTTCGGCGACGTGGCGACGATCTTCGGCGAGGAGATCGGCCTGTACGGGCTCGACGTCTCGATCGGCGTGCTCTACGTCTTCGCGTTCGGCGCGATCGCCTTCTACGGGCTCATGCTCGGCGGCTGGGCGAGCGGCTCGAAGTACTCGTTCCTCGGCTCGATGCGCGCAGCGGCGCAGCTGATCTCCTACGAGGTCGCGATGGGCCTGTCGCTCGTCGGCGTGGTGATGACCGCGGGCACGCTGTCGCTGACCGAGATCGTCCGCGAGCAGGCGAACATGTGGTTCGTCGTCCCGCAGTTCGTCGGCTTTCTGATCTTCGTCGTCGCCGCCTTCGCCGAGACCAACCGCGCGCCGTTCGACCTGCCCGAGGCCGAGACCGAGATCGTCTCGGGCTACAACACCGAGTACGGCGGCTCGAAGTTCGCGACGTACTTCTTCGCCGAGTACGTGAACATCCTCGTCGTCTCGGGGATCGCGGTGACGATCTTCCTCGGCGGCTGGCAGCTGCCGTTCGGGATCGACCCGCCCGGCTTCGTCGACCCGTTCGTCGTCCTCGGCAAGATCTTCGTGTTCGTGTTCCTGTTCGTCTGGATCCGCGCGACGCTGCCGCGGCTGCGCTACGACCAGCTCATGAGCTTCGGCTGGAAGGTGCTGCTGCCGCTGGCGACGCTGAACGCCCTGGTGACCGCTGTCGTGCTGGTGGCGACGTCGTGACCGTGCGCACCTGCTCGGCCCCCGCCCTGATCCGACGCGAAGGAAGGACCCCGCGATGACCTGGACCCCCGGAGAAGAGATGATCGTCGTGCAGCGCCCGCCCGCGCCCGGGGCGGCCGGCGGCGCCTACCGCGCGTTCGGCGAGACGCTGCGCGGGCTGAAGACCACGATGGCGCGGCTCTTCGAGGGCCCGATGACGATCTCCTATCCGGAGGAGAAGGTGCCCGTCTACCCGCGCTTCCGCGGCCGCCACCGGCTGCACCGCTTCGAGGACACCGGCTTGGAGAAGTGCGTCGGCTGCTCGCTGTGCGCGGCGGCCTGCCCCGCGGACTGCATCCGCGTCGTGGCCGCGGAGAACACGCCGGAGAACCGCATCTCGGCCGGCGAGCGCTACGCGGCGGTCTACGAGATCAACCTCTCGCGCTGCATCTTCTGCGGCTACTGCGAGGTCGCCTGCCCGTTCGACGCGATCACGATGGGCCACGACTACGAGATCTCCGCCTACAACCGCAGCGACCTCGTCTTCACGAAGGAGATGCTGCTCGACGAGCCCCTCGAGCGCACGCCGCTGCGCGCCGAGGGCGAGTAGCCGCCGAGTCTCGCCTGCTAGCGCTAACCGCCGCGCGCGCCCGCCCCACCAGCGCCCCGGCAACCGCTTCGAGCCCGCCTCCCGCCGTCAGCGGTCGTCGTCGGCCAGCTTGTCGTGGTGCTCGTCGGGGAGCTCGGGCTCCGTGACCCACATCTGCTCGATCCGGTTGATCTCGCGCTCGCGCTGCCAGGCCAGCTCGGCGTCGCTGTCCCGGTTCCAACGCGTCTGGTGGACGTACGTGTAGACGTGGTCGGCCGACAGCGGCGCCGTGAAGTCGCCGACGCGCTCGACGAAGTCCGCGCGGCGGCGGCCGTAGTCCTCCTCCAGGCGCAACGACCAGCCGTCCTCGGCGGGCGCGCCGATCTCGTTGCCGTCCTCGTCGCGCAGGACGCGCTGCGCGGCCGCCGGCGGCAGCGCGGTGAGCGCGTCCTCGAGCGGGGCGCGAATCGACCACTCGTCATTGGTCAGGGCGATGCGCAGCTCGAGCAGGGGCTCGGGCGCGCGGTGCAGGCGCACGTCGATCCAGTAGCGGTGCGGGTCGCGGACGCGCAGCTCCAGCCACGTGTAGTGCCCGCCGACGAGCTCGGCGCCGCCCTCCTGGAGGGCGACGAGGACGGCGTCGGTGCTGACCGCCGGGACGTGCAGGAAGTAGCTCGCCGACTCCCGCCCCATGGTTCACAGGTACCCGGTGCGCTCGCACGCGCATCGTCCCGAGACCGATCGCGACTCCCCGACTCGTCAGGGTGGATAGATTGCGCCCTGCATGGGAGAGGTGCTGTTCTTCGTGGCCGGGATGGGGGCAGTGGCCGGGGCGATCGGGGTCGTCATCATGCGCAATCCGTTCTACAGCGTGCTGGCGCTCGTGTCGCACCTGCTGTCCCTCGCGGCGCTGTTCCTCCTGCTGCGCGCGGAGTTCATCGCCGCCGCGCAGGTCATCGTCTACGCGGGCGCGGTCATGGTCCTGTACGTCTTCGTCGTCGCGTACGTCGGGGGTCAGGACGAGCCGATCGGGCCGCGCGCGGGCGCCGGACTCAAGGCCATCTCGGCCGTGTTCGGCGCCGCGCTGTTCGTCGAGCTGTGCATCGCGACGCTCGGCTCCGGCCTGCAGCTCATCGACACCCCCGGCACGCCCGTCGGCGCGAGCTTCGGCTCGCCCGCGGAGATCGGCACGCTGCTGCTGACGAAGTTCCTGCTGTCCTTCGAGATCGCCTCGTTCCTGCTGCTGATCGCCGCCGTCGGCGCGGTCGTGCTCGCGCGCCGCCGGGGCGGCGTCAGCGCCGCCGAGGAGCAGGCCCGCTACAGCGCGATGGACGTGCTGCGCCCGGCGTCCACCGGCACGATGGCCGAGGCCGTCGGCGCGCGCCACACGCTGCCCGAGGCGACCGTCACGACGACGCCCGAGGAGGCCGAGGACGCTCCGACCGGCGGGAGGGACCGCTAAGTGGACATCGGCTGGTTCCTGGCGGTCTCGGCGCTGATCTTCACGATCGGCGCCGCAGGCGTGCTGACCCGCCGCAGCCCGCTGGTGATCCTGCTCTGCCTCGAGCTCATGCTCAACGCCGCGAACCTCGCTCTGATCGCGTTCGCGCGGATGCACGGATCGCAGGAAGGGCAGGTCTTCGCGCTCATCGTCATGGTCGTCGCGGCCTGCGAGGTCACCATCGGGCTCGGCATCATCGTCGCGGTGAACCGCCGCAGGCTGCCGATCGACGTCGACGAGATGCAGGAGCTGCAGGGATGACGGCGCGTCGCTGCCGGCTCCCCGCCAGTCCGCCGGCGCACGGCGTGGGCGCGCGATGACGTCGCTCGAGCTCTTCGCCTGGCTGACGCTGCTGTTCCCGCTCGCGGGCTGCGTGGCGCTCGCGCTCGCCGGGCGCAGCCTGCCCGGGCGCGGCCCGGGCTGGGTCGGCACCGGCGCGCTGGCGCTGTCGTTCGCCTCGGCGGTCGGCGCGCTGCTCGCGCTGCTCGCCGAGGACCACGAGCACCGGCAGGCCGTCGCGGTCGCGTGGGACTACGCCGACTCCGTCGGCATCGACGCGCAGCTGTCGCTGCTCGTCGACCCCCTGTCGGTCTTCATGATCGTCGTCGTCTCGGGCGTCTCGATGCTGATCCACCTGTACTCGATCAGCTACCTGGACTCCGACCGCGGCTACGTGCGCTTCTTCGCGTACCTCAACTACTTCGTCTTCTCGATGCTGCTGCTCGTCCTGGCGGGCAACTTCCTCGTGCTGATCATCGGCTGGGCGTTCGTCGGGGCCGCGTCGTACCTGCTGATCAGCTTCTGGTATCGCCGCACGACCGCCACGGGGGCGGGGATCAAGGCGTTCATCATCAACGTGCTCGGCGACGTCGGCCTCGTCCTGGGGACGTTCTTCATCTTCAGGCACGTCGGCACGCTGGATTTCGTGGGCGCGTTCGAGAACGCGCGCGAGGAGTTCAGCCGCGGCGACGCCGACCTGACCGCGGGCCTCATCCTGCTGCTCGTCGGCGCGTTCGCGAAATCGGCGCAGATCCCGCTGCACACCTGGCTTCCCGACGCGATGGAGGGTCCGACGCCGGTCAGCGCGCTGATCCACGCCGCGACGATGGTGACGGCGGGCGTGTACCTCATCGCGCGCATGCACCCGCTCTTCGAGCTGGCCCCGACGGCGGCCGCCGTGGGCGCGATCATCGGCTGCCTGACGCTGCTCGTCGCCGCGACGATCGCGATCGCCGTGACCGACCTCAAGCGCGTGATCGCGTACTCGACGATGTCGCAGATCGGCTACATGATCATGGCCGTCAGCGCGGGCGCCTACGCCGCCGGCCTGTTCCATCTCATGACGCACGCGTTCTTCAAGGCGCTGCTGTTCATGGCGGCCGGCTCGGTGATCGCCGCGATGGCCGGGATGCAGGACCTCAACCGCATGGGCGGCTTCAAGCGCGCGATGCCGTTCACGTTCGGCTGCATGGTGATCGGCGGCCTGGCGCTCGCCGGAGTGCCGCCGCTCTCGGGCTTCTTCTCGAAGGACGAGATCCTGCTGCTCGTCGGCGACCGCGGCGGCTGGCACTGGATCCTCTACGCCGCCGGCTACCTCGGCGCGTTCCTGACCGGCATCTACACGTTCCGGATGATCTTCCGCGCGTTCCTCGGCGAGCCCGTCACCGAGGCGCGCGAGCTCGAGCAGGGGCACCTGCACCACGCCGAGGCACCGACGAACCCGGCCACCGGCGAGGTCGAGGATGCGGACGTCGGCTTCCCCGGACCGGAGCATCAGATCGCCGAGCGCGAGTCGACGATGAAGCTCGCGATGGGCGCGCTCGCGCTGCTGGCGATCGTCGGCGGGGCGCTGCAGATCCCGCACGCCACGCACGTGATCCACGACTTCCTCGAGCCGACGTTCGCGGACTCGACGCACTACGCCAGCAAGCCGAGCAAGGCGCACATCAACCGCGGCCTCGTGATCGGCACGCTCGTCGCGCTCGCCGGCATCGCGATCGCGTACCTCGTCTGGGTCAAGCGACCGCAGCTCGCGACCGCCGCGCGCGCGCGGCTCGCGCCGGTCCACAGGCTGCTCGTCAACAAGTGGTACTTCGACGAGCTCATCGACGCGCTCGTCACGCGCCCCGCGCAGTGGTTCGGGGCCTGGGCGCAGCAGACGTTCGAGCGCGTCTTCGTCAACGGGCTGCTCGTCGGCGGCACGACCGGCGTCGTGCGCGTCGGCTCCTCGGCGGTGCGCGCCGCGCAGACGGGCTTTCTGCGCTACTACGCGCTGCTGATCGTCGTCGGCATGGTCGCGCTCGCCTTCTACTTCCTGCTGGCCACATGACGCTGCACCTGTCGATCCTGCTCTGGCTGCCGCTCGCGTTCGGCGTGCTCGCGCTCGTCGCGCCGGCACGCGCGGCCGGGCGGCTCGCGCTCGCCGGCGGCGGCCTCGCGCTCGTCTACGCCGTCCTGTACCTCGTCGACTTCGACGCCGCGCGACCGGGCCTGCAGTACCTCACGAACGAGACCTGGATCGACGAGCTGGGGATCTCCTACAAGCTCGGGCTCGACGGGCTCAACATGCTCCTCGTCGCGCTGACGACGGTCCTGTGGTTCGCCTCGCTGCTGTGGGCCAACCTGCGCGAGTGGGAGCGCCCGCGGCTGTTCTACTTCCACCTCGCGCTCGCCGAGACCGCGGTGCTGGGCGCGCTGCTGGCGCAGGACCTCGCGCTGTTCGTCGTCTTCTTCGACCTCATGCTCGTGCCGTTCTTCTTCTTGACCGGCATGTGGGGCGCCGCCAACCGGGTGCAGGCGACGATGAAGCTCGTCATCTACACGCTCGTCGGCTCGCTACTCATGCTGACGGCGGCGATCGCGACCGGCGTGCTGGCGGCACAGGGCGATCCGGCGCTGTCGTTCGCGCTCTCCGACCTCGCGCAGCGGCCGCTGGCCGAGTCCTCGCAGCAGTGGATCTTCCTGTTCTTCACGGCCGCGTTCCTCGTGAAGATGCCCGCCTTCCCGCTGCACGGCTGGATGCCCGACGGCTATCGCGCGATGCCGCTGCCGGTGCTCGCGGTCTTCTCGGGCGTGCTGAGCAAGGTCGCGGCGTACGGCTTCCTGCGCATCTGCCTGCCGCTGTTTCCCGACGCGACCGAGCAGTTTCAGATGCTCCTGCTGCTGGTCGCGCTGGCGTCGATCCTGTACGGCTCGGCGATGGCCTTCACGACGCCCGAGATGCGGCTGATCCTCGGCTACTCGTCGGTCGCCCAGCTGGGCTTCATCACGCTCGGCATCTTCGCCTTGAACGCGCAGGGCGCACAGGGGGCGATGCTGCAGGCCTTCAACCACGGGCTCGTCGTCGCGCCCGCGTTCTTCGTCGTGGCGCTGCTCGCCGCGCGCGCCGGCGGCTCGCAGGACATCCGCGACATGGGCGGCATGGCGATGCGCGCCCCGGTGCTGGCGACGCTGTTTCTGATCGTCGCGTTCGCGACGCTCGCGATGCCCGGCTCGGCGAACTTCGTCGGCGAGTTCTACATCCTGCTCGGCGTCTTCGAGGAGAAGATCGTCATCGCGCTCGTCGCCTCGGCAGGCATCGTGATGGCGGCCTACTACGCGCTGCGGCTGTTCATCACGACCATGCACAATCGCATGGGCGCCCGCGTGGAGTCGCGCGAGATCGCGCCGCGCGAGGCGCTCGTCCTCGCGCCGCTCGTGCTGCTGATCCTGGCGATCGCGCTGTACCCGCAGTTCGCCCTCAAGCGCAGCGAGGAGACGGTCTCGGCGGTGACGGCGCCGCTCGCCGCGCAGCAGGCCGAGGGCGGTGCCGAGACCGCGCAGCGACGCGCCGCCGCCAGAGACGAGGCCCCGTGATCGCCGCCGCCGCCAAGGTCGCAGGACCGCAGATCGACTGGGTCGGCCTGTCGCCGCTGCTGGCGGTGCTGGGCGGGGCGCTGATCGTCCTGATGCTCGGCCTCACGGTGTCGCGCAGCGCGCGCGAGATCGGCGTGCCGGCGCTCTCGATCGTCGCGCTCGCCGTGGCGATCGGCCTCTGCGTCACCCAGTGGGGCGAGCGCATCGACCTCATCGCCGGCGCGCTGCGACTCGACGAGCTGACGCTGGCGCTGACGATCCTCTTCTGCGTCGCCGGCATCGCCACGGTGCTGCTGTCGTGGCGCCACGTCGCGCCGCGCGAGGCCGCGCACGGCGAGTACTACGCGCTGCTGCTGACGTCGATCGGCGGCATGATCGTGCTCGTCGCCGCGCAGAACCTCGTGTCGGTCTTCCTCGGCTTCGAGCTGCTGTCGATCCCGCTCTACGTGCTGTGCGCGACCGAGATGCGCCGCGCCTCGTCGCTCGAGTCCGGCCTGAAGTACCTCGTCGTCGGATCCGTCGGGTCGGCGATACTGCTGTACGGGCTGGCGTTCCTCTACGGCGCGACCGGCTCGACGGACTTCGCGCAGATCGCCGCCGCGCTCGGCGGCGAGGGCGATCTCGTCAGCGACCCGCTGCTGCTGACGGGGATCGCGCTGTCGATCGTCGGCCTGGCGTTCAAGTCCTCGGTGGCGCCGTTTCACCAGTGGACGCCCGACGTCTACGAGGGCGCGCCCACGCCGATCACCGCCTTCATGGCGGTCGCGACGAAGGCGGCGGCGTTCGGGGTCATCCTGCGACTGTTCGACGTCGCGCTGATCGACGCGGCGGTCGACTGGGCGCCGCCACTCGCCGTGCTCGCGGCGGTCACGATCGTCGTCGGCAACGCCGGCGCGCTCGGCCAGTCCTCGCTGAAGCGGCTGCTGGCCTATTCGTCGGTCGCCCAGGCCGGTTACATCCTGGCGGGCGTCGTCGTCGCCAACCGGCTCGGGCTGCAGGCGACGATCTTCTACCTCGCCGTCTACCTCGTGATGAACCTCGCCGCGTTCGCCGTCGTCGTCGCGCGCGCGCGCGCGCCGCCG
>DASZOA010000245.1:0-10362 GCA_035551055.1 Solirubrobacteraceae bacterium | reverse complement strand
GCGCCGGCGACGCCAGCCGGCGTAGGCGGCGGGGGCCGGCGGCGACGCGCGGCGCCAGTCGACGAGCAGCGCATCCTCGTGCCGGCCGGCCCGCTCGATCGCGACGTGCTCCTCCAAGTCATCGAGCAGGTCGCGCAGTCGCTTCGGGGTCATGGTGTCTCCGCTTGAGATCCTGGCAGGTCGACGCGTTCGTCGCGCCCCGCCGCTGTTTCGTTACGCAGCTGAGCGCGTTTTGTTGCAATCACGTGTTGTTGCGTGACGATCCGAGGATGAGCATGCTCTCCCATGCCAGGGCCGTCGAGAAGTCGTCCATATGCCGGACAAGACCTCGACAACCCCCCGCTGGAGCGCCGGATCATGGCGCGCGCGCTGGCCCAGCATGCGGTTCTCGCGGTCGATGAGATCGTCGACCTCGGACTGTCGGCGAGCGCCGTGCGCAGCCGGGTCGCCGCCGGTCGGCTGCACGCCGTGCACGCCGGCGTCGTCGCGGTCGTGCCGCCCGCGCTGCTGACCTGGCGCGGACGGATCGTCGCGGCACTGCGCGCCTGCGGGCCGATGGCGCTCGCGTCGTATCGCACCGCGGCGCTGCTGCTCTGCCTCGGATTGCACGCGCGAGCGTGGATCGACGTCACCGTGCCGTCGTCGCGCGGCTACCGGCGTCCCGGCATCCACGTGCACAGCGGCGCAACGCTCAGCGACGCAGACGTCACGCAGATCGACGGGATCCCCTGCACGACGCTTGCCCGGACGCTGCTCGACATCGCCGACGACGCCACGCCGCGAGAGCTCGAGCGCGCGATCGACCACGCCGAGCGGCGGCGAATCCTCGACATGGCGGCGGTGCAGGACGTGCTCGAGCGAGCGAACGGGCGCGGCGGCGCCGCCGTGCTGCAGGCGGTCTTCGCCGATCACCGCGCCACGAGCACGTTGACGAGAAGCGGGCTCGAAGAGGCGTTTCTCGGGATGGCGCGCGGCGCGGGCCACCCGCCCGACACCGTCAACGCGTGGATCCCCTATCCGGAAGGAGGTGGCGCCGAGGCCGACTTCCTCTGGCGCGAACGTCGTCTCATCGCCGAAGTCGACGGCCGCGACGTCCACACCACCCGCCGCGCGTTCGAGCACGATCGCCGCCGCGACCAGCGCCTCACGGCGCTCGGCTGGCGGGTGGTCCGCTTCAGCTGGCGCCAGGTCGAGCACGAGCCCGACGGCGTCGTCGCGACGCTGCGAACGCTGCTCGGCGGCTCGACTCCGCCCGGCGCACCGAGCTGAGCGTTCGGCGCGTCAAGGCCGAGCCACGACCGGGGACTCGGGCATGGCCGGATCGCGCACGTCGGGTGGGATCGGTGCCACCACCGATCCCACCCGAGCGTCCGGACCCGCGATCACGAGCCGCTGAAGGCAAAACCCACGGCGGACAGGTTGGTCAGCGCGTACTTGGCGTAGCGAAGGTACGTCTTGGTCATCTCGTTCACCTCCTTTCGACGGTCGATCAGGTCAAGGTCGGGGCCGGCGCGAGGCGGGGCGGTGCTTCGGCGGCGAGGTACTCGCGCGTGCTGCGCTCGCCGCCGTGGCCGCGCAGCCAGATCGCGCACAGCCCGGCCATCAGCGGTCCGAGCACGACCATCGCCGGCAGGATGCGCCCGATCAGCCCGAACTCGACGACGACCAGCAGCGCGACGAGGACGACCGACTCGGCACCGAGCGCGATCGCCGCCGGTCTGCGGCCGAACGCCTTGCGGATCACGAGCGGAAACAGCGCGAGCATCAGCAGGTCGCCGACGCCGACGACCAGCTGGTCGCCGGCCGCGTGCCAGCCCATGAACGGCACGAGCGGGATCTCGTCGAGCCGCTCGAGCAGGTCGGTCATCAGCGGCAGCCCGGCCGTCGCGACGAGGTCGTAGACGGCCAGTCCGAGCCCCATCGCCGCGACATGAACCGCGCGCATCCCGCTCTGCGCCCAGAGGTTGACGATCCCGATCACGGCGATCGCCAACACGACGTTGTTGACGGCCATGAAGATGTTGCTGGCGGTGCCGACGGTCAGCGCCAGAGCGACGTCGAGCGCGACGGCGCCGAGCGCGAGCATCAGCCGCGGTCCGCGCGCTGCGAGCGGCTCCAGCGCGAAGAGCAGGATCCCGAGCGTCGCGAGCGCCAGCAGCGTCGCGACGACCGCGAGCGGCAGGGCGAGGTAGAGGTACGGGATCGCGACGATCCCCGCGAGCAGGATCCACACGTCCTGTCGGTTGACGACGCCGATCGGCGGCCGGTTCACGGTCAGCCGTCGGAAGTACACCGAGGCCAGCGCGACCGTCGCCAGCGCGAAGGCGAGCGTGATCGGGAGGTCGAGGTGCATCTAGGTCACGCCGCCCTCGCGGTCGCCGCGGCGTGCGTCGGCGGCGCCGGGATGTCGAAGGTGGTCTCGCGCAGATCGCAGCGCGCCGGCAGCGCGGCGACGAGCTCGGCGCGATCGGCGTGGATGCGCAGGCGGCGCAGCGGGACAGCGCGGCTCTCGAGGGCATCGGCGATCGCCGCGCGCGCCGCGGCGCCGTCGCTGCGAGCGACGACCTGCACCTCGACGCCGTCGGCGCCCCGGGACAGCGCGCAGCGGGCCGGCAGCGGCACGACGGGGACGTCCTCGAGCGCCTCCAGCACGTCGCGCTGCGTCGTCCAGCCGTGCTCGTGACCGACCGCCAGCGCGCGCTTGCCGAGCGGAGCGCTTGTCGCCGGAGTCGCGCGCAGCGAGCAGGTCGGCGGATCCGCGAGCGTCCGGACGAGGTCGCCGGTGTCATAGCGCAGCAGCAGCGTCGTGTCGCGGTAGGGAGCGAACGGCGTCGCGACGATCGTGCCCAGCCGCCCGGGCGCCGCGGGCCCGGCGCCGTCGAGGTCGAGCACCTCGACGAGCCCCGTCGAAGGCTCGAAGTGCAGGTGCCCGTCGGCGCACAGCGTGCCGCCGAACGGGGCGATCTCGGTCATCGCGTAGTTCTCGTACAGCTCGACGTCGCCGAACAGCGCTTGGCAGCGCCGGCGCAGTCCCGCGGTCGCCACCTCGCCGCTGAGCAGGATCCGGCGCAGGCCGAAGTCGCGCGGCCGGTAGCCGGCCCGCACCCCGTGCTCGACGAGCTCGCCGAGCGCCGACGGGTAGAGCGTCGCCACGCTGGCGCGACGGCGCTTGCCGGGCAGCCCGCGGGGCGCGGCCAGCAGCGCCAGCGTGCGCTGCGGCCCGAGCGCGCCGGCGACGTGTGCGCACGCGCCGATCGCCGCGGATGCGCCGACCACGCTCATGACGCCGAGCGTGCCGCGCGCGCTGATGCCGACGTGCACGACGTCGTCGGGCTCGATCAGCCGCTCGGTCATGAACGACATCGCCGACAGCGCCAGCATCGCGCGCACCTCTCGCTCCGAGAACCAGACGCTCGCCGGCTCACCCGTCGTCCCGGTGGTCGTCGCGCGCAGGAAGGGCGTGCGCCGGCGGGACACGAGCGCGTCGGGGTCGTCGCGCAGGACCTCCTTCGGCGTCACCGGCAGGCGGGCGATGTCCTCCCAGCGCAGCCGCGCCGGATCGACGTCGCAGTCCGCCAGCCGGCGCTCGTAGTAGGGCGTCTCGCGCAGCGCCCGCAGCGTCTGCTTGCGCAGGCGGCGCAGCTGGATGTCGCGGCGCGTGTCGTCGTCGAGCTGCGGCCCCGCCAGCAGCTCGTTCGCATCCGAACCGAGCGCGCCGAACTCGTCCCGGGTGGCGCGCATCGCCGCCACGATGCGCTCCATCGAGCGGACGTGAAACGGAGCCCCGAACGCCAGCGAGGCGGCGAATCGCAGCTGCGCCAGCGCGGTGTCAAGCATCGGTGGTGCTCGGTTGCGGTGATGTCACGCCCTCTATGAGAGCGCCGACGCGCGCCTGATACACGGCGCTGGAGAGGGGGCTCGCGTTCCGTCCGGCAGCGCCAAGCTGGAATACTCGGACGATGGACGCGGGTCTCGCGGGCGAGCACCTCAGGAAGGGGTGGCAGGCGCTCGAGGGCGCGCGGTGGGACGCAGCTCGTGCGGCGTTCGAGACCGCGCTCGCCGCCGGGGAGACGCCGGACGCACTCGACGGGCTCGGACTCGCGGTCTGGTTTCTGGGCGACGTGAAGGAGGGCATCGCCGCTCGCGAGCGGGCGTTCGAGGGCTACGTGCGGTGCGGCAACTGCGACGACGCCGCGCGCCTCGCGGTCTGGGTGTCGCACCAGCACCTCATCGGCGGGCGTGCGTCGGCGGCGCGCGGATGGCTGTCGCGCGCCGAGCGCGCGGTCGAGGACGCCGGGCCCTGCGTCGGGCAGGGATGGGTCGCGGTGGAGCGGGCGCGGCACGCCGAGAGCGTGGAGGAGTGCGCGGCGCACGCGCGGCGCGCGATGGCGATCGCCCGGGAGGCGGGCGACGGCGACCTCGAGGTCTTCGCGCTCAGCCTGCTCGGCAGGACCGAGGTCAGCGCCGGGCGCAAGCGACACGGGATGCAGCTGCTCGAGGAGGCGATGGCGGCGGCCACCGCGGGGCGGGTGCGCAACGTCCACACGCTCGCCGAGGCCTACTGCAACCTCATCATGGCGTGCACGAGCGCGGGCGAGTGGGAGCGCGCGGCGGAGTGGTGCGAGCTCGTCGACGAGTTCGCCCGCGAGCACGGCGCCACGCCGCTGCTCGGCGCGTGCCGCACGGTCCACGCCGACGTCCTGCTGGCGGCCGGCCGCTGGGCGGACGCCGAGAGCGCGCTGGAGAGCGCGCTGGAGGCGCACGCCCGCTACGTGCCGGCGATGGGCGCGCCGACGGTCGCCACGATGGCGGAGCTGCGCGTCCGCCAGGGTCGGTTGCGCGAGGCCGAGCAGCTGCTCGTCGGCCGCGAGGAGCATCCCGAATCGCTGCGCGCCCTCGCCCACCTGCGCATCGCGCAGAGCCAGCCGCACGTCGCGGCGGCGCTGCTCGAACGCGGGCTGCTGGCGGCCGAGGGCAACGCCGTGCGCACGACGCAGCTGCTCGCGCCGCTCGTCGACGCACGCCTCGCCTGCGGCCAGATCGGGGCCGCCGAGACGGCGGCCGCGCGGCTCGCGACGCTCGCCGGCGAGTCGGGCATCGCCGTCGTCGGCGCGCGCGCGGATCTGGCCGCGGCACGCGTGGCGCTCGCCCGCGAGCGCGCCGGTGACGCCGCCGAGCCGGCGCGCCGCGCGCTGGCCGAGTTCAGCCGGCTCGCGATGCCGCTCGAGCTGGGCGAGGCGCGCCTGGCGCTCGCTCGCGCGCTGGCGCGCCAGGCCCCCGACGTGGCGCGCGAAGAGGCGCGCGTCGCGTTCGCCACCTTCCGCGAGCTCGGCGCGGCGCGCGCGATGGACCTCGCCGCGGCCGTCCTGCGCGAGCTGGGCAGCGCGACCGGCGGCCGCCCGCGCAGCACGGGCGAGCTCACGGCCCGCGAGCGGGAGGTCCTCGAGCTGCTGGCGCTGGGCATGTCCAACGCGCAGATCGCCCAGACGCTGGTCATCACCGAGAAGACCGCCGGACACCACGTCAGCCGGATCCTCTCCAAGCTCGGCGTGCGCAACCGCGCCGAGGCCGCCGCCCATGCCGCCCGCCGCGGCGGCGCGGCCACCGCAAGATAGGCAGCGGATAGGGAGTTCGCCCGATGCGCCGGTCGCCGGCGGCCGAGATGCTCTGCCGGAAGCGGCGGAGCGGACGCTCCGGCGACCATCATCGAAGGGAAGGACTCGGATGACCCTGGACCTGGCCGACTCGGAGCTCAAGACGCGCCATCGCGCGATGTGGGCCTCGGGCGACTACCCCCTCATGGTCGAGACGTTCCTGCTGCCGATCGGCCGGCGGCTCGTCGAGGCCTGCGGCGTCGGCGCGGGAATGCGCGTGCTCGACGTCGCGTCGGGCACGGGCAACGCGGCGATCCCGGCGGCTCGCACCGGCGCGTCCGTCACCGCCAGCGACCTGACGCCGGACCTCCTGGACGCGGGCCGGCGCACCGCCGAAGCCGAGGGCCTGGAGCTCGAGTGGGTCCAGGCCGACGCCGAGCGCCTGCCGTTCGAGGACGGGTCGTTCGACGTCGTGATGTCGGCGATCGGCGTCATGTTCGCGCCCCACCACCAGGAGTGCGCCGACGAGCTGGTGCGGGTGTGCCGCCCCGGGGGCACGATCGGGCATCTGAGCTGGACCCCCGAGGGCATGATCGGGGCGCTGTTTCGCACGATGAAGCCGTTCGCGCCGGCGCCCCCGCCCGGCGCGCAGCCGGCGCCGCTGTGGGGCAGCGAGGAGCACGTGCGCAAGCTGTTCGGCGATCGCGTCGAGTGGCGCACGCTCGAGCGCGACGTGCTCGACATCACCGCCTTCGAGCGGCCCGGCGACTACGGCGAGCACTTCACGGCCTACTACGGGCCGACGATCGCGGCGCGGGCGAACGCCATGCGCGACAACCGCGAGGCCGAGTTCGACGAGGCGATGCAGCGCTTCTGCGACGAGTGGAACCGCGGCACGCCGGACCGCGCGCGCTTCGAGCAGGAGTACCTGCTCGCCGTCGGGACACGGCGGTAGGGGCCGCTCACTCGTCGAAGGCGACGGCCTCCACGCCGTACCGCGGTGCGGCCGCCCGCGTGCGGGCGATCTCGTCCTCGTCGCCGGGGGGGCGCCGGCCCGGCGTCGGTCGCGGGCCGTCCGGACTCCCGGAAGAAGCCCTCCATCCCGCCGGGCGTGAAGCCGACGAGGACGCGGCACTACGTGGTCCTGCCCGAGGGCCACCGCCTAGCGCGCCGCGACGCCGTGAGCGTGGCCGAGCTCGACGGGGAGCCGCTGATCCTGCCGCGGCGCGACGCTCCTGCGGGGCGCTTCCGGTCGGTGGTCGAGCACCTGTGCGCGCAGGCGGGCGTCGTCGCGCGGGTGGCCTACGAGCTCGACGACCTGCCGGCCGTGCAGGCGTTCGTCGCGACCGGGATCGCCGTCGTCCCGATGCACGGCCTGACGCTCGCCACCGTCCCGCTCGGGGCCACCGTGCGCCCACTCGCCGAGCGTCCGGCGGGCAGCCGCACGATCGAGGCGCTCGCCCCCACCCCAGCGCGAACGCCGGTCGTCGACGACCTCCTCGCGCGCCTGGCGGACGCGGCGCCTGCCTACGCGGTCAGACGGCCGGCCGGTGGCGCGAGCGCGCCGGGGCCGCCCGCGTGACCGGCGCGGGCGGCGCCGTCGAACGTGCGGCCACGGACCCGCGCATCTCGCGTCGGCGCCGCCGCTCGCGGGTACCTCGCCCGGCATGGCCGACCACCTCATCCTGCGGTCGCTGTCCGAATCCCCCGAGGCCGAACGCATCCTCGACGAGTTCGAGCAGCGCACGGGACTGCAGCCCGAGACGCGCGACGGCGCGCGCGTCTACGCGCTGCACGAGGAGGATCACCGCACCCGGATCGTGCAGACGTTGACGGAGATCGATCCCGCCTGGACCGACCACCTCGGCCTGCAGATGCCCGCGTAGCGCAGGGCGGGCGCTCGCCGCCACACCCCCGGTCACACCCCGCCCGCGGCGGGGATGCTGTACTCCCGGGCACGCGCATCGAACTGCACTTCCACCTCCTGCCCGGCGTCGACGACGGCCCGCGCACGATCGACGAGGCGCTCGCGCTCGCCCGGCTCGCCGTCGCGGACGGCACCCGCCTCGTCGTCTGCACGCCGCACGTCCACCTCGTCGACGTCGCGACCCTGCCCGAGCGCGTCCACGAGCTGGCCGCGGCGCTGCGCGACGCGGCCATCCCGCTCGACGTCGAGGCCGGCGGCGAGATCATGCCCGGCACCGAGCTCACCGACGCCGAGCTCGAGATCCTCGCGCAGGGCCCCCCGGGCCGCCGCTGGGTGCTGCTCGAGGCGCCGCTGGACCCCGCGGCCGGCCTCGACGGCTTCCGCGCCGACGTCGAGGAGCTTCAGGCTCGCGGCTACGGCCTGCTGATCGGCCACCCCGAGCGCTGCCCGCCGCTGATGGCACCCGACGGGGGGCTCGACGACCTGCTCGACCGCGGCGCGAAGCTGCAGGTCAACGCCTCCTCGCTGATCGGCGACCACGACGACGCGAGCCGCAGCGCCGGCTTCGACCTGCTCGCCCGCGGGCTCGTCGACGTCCTCGCCTCCGACGCCCACGGAACGCACCGCCCGCCGTGCCTCGGCGCCGCGCTGGACGCCCTCGCCGCGCGCGGAGGCGACGGCGAGGCGCTCGCCGCCGAGCGCCCGCGCCAGCTCGTCGAGCACGGGATCGGCGTGCGCGAGCGCGCGCCGGCACCCGGCGCAGGAGCTGCGCCGGGCCGCGCGCGCGCCGGGCGGCGAAGCTAGCGCCGGCGGCGCAGGAAGCGCTCGACCGCGGCGCCGATCCGCGCCCCGGTCGAGCCGGTGCCGCCGGCCGCGCCGGCGCCGCCGGCCGGACCGCCGACCCCGGCGCGGCGTCCGCCGCGCGGGATCGCGGCACCGCCGCCGCCCATGAATCGTGAAAGCAGCCTTCTCAACATGGCCCGGACATCCCCGCGCCATCGCGGCGGCAAACGAGCCATCCGTCCAGGCCCGACCGACCGTCCCGGCGCCGGCGCAAGCGGCGCTCTCGTAGGATCGTCCCCACGCCCATGGTCGTCCTCTTCGACCTCAACGGCACGCTCACCGACCCCTCGCCGATCGGCGCACCGTGGGACGAGCCCGAGCTGGGCCGGCGCGTGCTCGAGGGCGCCGTGCGCGGCGGGATGACCGATGCCCTCGTCGGGGCGTGGCGGCCGTTCAGCGAGCACGTCGAGGCGGCGATCGTCGCCGAGGTGGTCCGCCGCGGGCTGGACCCCGCGCGCCGGGACGACGCGCTGCAGACCGCGGCGAGCCTGCCGGCGTGGCCGGACGCGCGCCCGGCGCTCGAGCGCCTGCGCGCGGCCGGTCTGCCGATCGCGGTGCTGACGAACTCCGGCGCCGACTCCGGGCGCGCCACGCTCGACGCCGCCGGGCTGCTCGACCTCGTCGACCCCGTCATCGGCGTCGACGCCGTCGACACGTTCAAGCCCCACCCGCGCACGTACGCCCACGCGCTCGACGTGCTCGAGCGCGACGCGGGCGACGTGCTGCTGGTCGCCGCCCACGGCTGGGACGTCGCCGGGGCGCGGCACGCCGGCCTGCGCACCGCGTGGATCGCGCGCGGCGAGACGGTGCTCACGCCGACCGTGCCCGAGCCGGACCTGCGCGCGGCCGATCTCGCCGAGCTCGCCGACCGCCTGGTCGCCGCGAGCTCGCCCGCGTAGTCGCAGGTGCTACCGTTGAATGACTGAATCCTGACCAGGTTTTGCCAGTTCCACCCAGAGGAGGCTGTTCATGGCTCTGAAGATCGGCGACACCGCCCCGGACTTCGAGGCCGAGACGACCGAGGGCCGGATCTCGTTTCACGACTGGCTCGGCGACTCGTGGGGCGTGCTGTTCTCGCACCCGCGCGACTTCACCCCGGTCTGCACGACCGAGCTCGGCTACATGGCGGCGATCAAGCCGGAGTTCGAGCGCCGCAACACGAAGATCATCGGCCTCTCCGTCGACCCGCTCGACAACCACGAGAAGTGGTCGCAGGACATCGAGGAGACGCAGGGCCACGCGCCGAACTACCCGATGATCGCCGACCCGGACTTCAAGGTCTCGAAGCTGTACGGCATGCTGCCCGCCGAGGTCGAGGGCGATCCGACGAAGCGCACGCCGGCCGACAACCAGACCGTTCGCAACGTCTTCGTCATCGGACCCGACAAGAAGGTCAAGCTCATCCTCGTCTATCCGATGACGACCGGGCGCAACTTCGACGAGGTGCTGCGGGTCATCGACTCGCTGCAGCTGACCGCCCACCACAAGGTCGCCACCCCCGCCCAGTGGAGGAACGGCGAGAACGTCATCATCGCCGGCTCGGTCCCCGACGACGAGGCCCGGGAGATCTTCGGCGAGTGGGAGGCCCCGCGGCCGTACATCCGGATCGTCCCGCAGCCCAGCTGACCGCAGCCGCATCCGGGCGGCCCGAGCGCGTCCCAGCCCTCGGGCCAGATCTCCTTGGCAGCGTCGTCGGAGACCGAGCCGGCGATGATGACGTCCTCGCCCTGCTGCCACTGCGCCGGCGTCGCCACCTTGTGCTCGGCCGTGAGCTGCAGCGAGTCGAGCACGCGCAGCACCTCGTCGAAGTTGCGCCCCGTCGTCATCGGGTAGATGAGGATGAGCTTGATCTTCTTGTCGGGGCCGATGACGAAGACGTTGCGGACGGTCTGGTTGTCGGCCGGGGTGCGGCCCTTGGCGTCACCCGAGGTGCCGGCCGGCAGCATCCCGTAGAGCTTGGCCACGTTGAAGTCGGCGTCGGCGATGATCGGGTAGTTC
>DASZOA010000244.1:0-6150 GCA_035551055.1 Solirubrobacteraceae bacterium | reverse complement strand
GTCGCCGGCGTCTTGAACGACAGCGAGACGAGCCACAGCACCGGGATCAGCGCGTAGAACAGCACGGCGGCGAAGCCCAGCCCCCAGCCCAGGTACGTGCCCGAGTCGCGGTTCTGCATCGCTACTTCCTGCCTCCCTGCGACGGCACCGCGGTGCCGAAGCCGCGCACGAAGACGAATGCGATCAGCAGCACGCAGACGAAGATCAGCACCGAGACCGCCGAGCCGAGGCCGAGGTTCAGCCGCGAGATGAGCTGGTTGTAGCCGAGGATCGAGACCGACTCGGTGTCCTGCGAGCCGCGCGTCATGATGAAGATCGAGTCGAACACGCGGAAGGCGTCCAGCGTGCGGAACAGCAGCGCGACGAGCAGCGCCGGCTTGAGCAGCGGCAGCGTGATCCGGAAGAAGCGCTGCACGGCGTTGGCGCCGTCGACCTTCGCGGCCTCGTAGAGCCCCTCGTCGATCGTGGCCAGCCCGGCGAGCAGCAGCAGCGCCATGAACGGCGTCGTCTTCCAGACCTCGGTGAGGATGATCACGGCGAACGCGCTGGAGCGCTCGCCGAACCAGGCCTTGTCGTCGGGGATCAACGGCAGGTTGTTGACGAAGCCGCTGTTGGGCTCGAAGGCGAAGAACCACGCGAAGGCGGCGACGACGGTCACGATCCCGTACGGGATCAGCACCGAGGTGCGGATGACGCCGCGCCCGAACAGCGCGCGGTGCATGACGAGCGCGAGCGCCATGCCGAGCACGAGCTCGATCGCCACGGAGACGACCGTCACGAGCCCGGTGTTGAACAGGTCCTGCCACCACAGCGGCGAGGTCAGCACGGCGGCGTAGTTGTCGAGGCCGACGAAGCCGCCCTCCTCCGGGAAGCGCAGGTCGACGCGCTGGACCGACAGGACGATCGCGTAGAGGATCGGATACAGCGTCACGAGCAGCATCGCGCCGACCGCGGGCGCGCAGAGCATGAGCGCGAGCTTGCGCTCGGCCTTGGTCCTGTCGGTCGTCTGCAACGGGCCGCCGCGCCGGCCGGTCGCCTTGCGCCCGGCCGTCTGCCCGACCTGCGGAGGCGCCGCGGTGCTCACAGCAGGCCCTCGCGCTTGACGGCCTTCTCGACGTTGTTGCGCAGGCGCTCGTAGGTGGCCTCGGGGTTCTGCGGGTCGATCTGGGTCGTGGGGTGCACGGCGCGCTGGATCGCGAGCGAGAGGTCCTGGTACGCCGGCGACTCGGAGGGCCGCGGGCCGGCGCTCTGGATCGACTAGCGGATCAGGTCGGCGAAGCCGGGATAGACCTTCTCGATCTCCGGCCGGTCGTAGAGGTCGCTGCGCACCGGCGGCAGCCCGCCGAGCTCGGCCACCTCGAGCTGGTTCTCGGGCTTGACGAGGCACTCGGTCGCCGCGAACGCCTCCTCCTGGTGCTCGGAGAACGCCGACACGCCGATGTTGATGCCCCCGATCGGCGGCTTGCTGGGCTTGTCGCGATCGACCGCCGGATAGCGCGCCGCGCCGATTTGCTCGAAGATCTCGGGCGCGTTCTCCTTCGCCGACGGATAGACGAACGGGTAGTTGATCTGGAACGACGAGTTGCCGGCCTCGAAGCCCAGCCGCGCGGTGTCCTCGGTCGAGGTCGTGATGTTCGGCGCCGCCACCGGCGAGTTCGACAGCCGGCCCATGATCCCCAGCGCCTCCTCGGTCGGCGCCTCCTCGAGCAGGACCTCCTTCGGGCCGGAGAGGATCGACGTGCCGGCCGACTCGATGAGCTGGTTGGTCCACACGACGAGGCCCTCGTAGCGGTTGCCCTGGACCTGGATGCGGCCCTTGTCGGGGCCGATCCGCTCGGCCATGTCGATCATCTCGTCCCAGGTTCGCGGCGCTCGCGGCACGCGGTCCTTGCGGTACCACAGCAGCTGCGTGTTGGACCAGATCGGCACGGTGACGAGCTCGCCCTCGTAGCGCGCGGTCTCGAGCACCGGCTCGAAGACGTTCTCGGTCACGGCCTGCTCGGTCTCCGAGGGCACCGGCGCAAGCCACCCGGCGTTGGCGAACTCGCCGGTCCAGACGACGTCGAGCCCGAGCAGGTCCAGCGAGGAGTCCTCGGCGCCGAGCCGCCGGACGAGCTGCTCGCGCTGCTGGTCGGCCTGCGAGGGCAGGTACTCGAAGTTGATCTCGTAGCGGCCGCCGGACTGCCGCGAGCAGCGGTCGGCGATCTTGGGCAGAGCCCCGCTGGGCTCGTTGAAGATGAACCAGTCCAGCGTGACGGCGCCGCCCCTGGCGGCGTCGTCCTCGCCGCACGCAGCCACGCCGATGGCGAGCGCGGTCGCGGCGATCGCGATGAGGACGGGCCGCGGCATGGCGCGAGCAGTACCCCCGCGCCCTCGTCACGAATCACACGATCTCACAAAAGGGAGAGAAAGCCCTCGCCGGGCAGCAGCTCGCCCGCCGCCGGCGCGCCGGCGGGATGGCGCTTCGCGTGGGTCGCGCGGACGATCGCGCCCGCCCGCGGCGCCGTGCGCGGCGCGTCGCTCATGTTCAGCACGACGACGTGGCGCTCGCCGCGGCGGTAGGCGAGGACGCCGTCCTCGACGTCGTCGACGAAGGCCAGGCCGGGGCCGAGCGCGCGCCGTGCGGCGATCAGGTCGCGGTACAGGCTGAGCACCGAGTCCGGGTCCTGTCGCTGCTGCACCACGCCGCCGCCCGCGGCCGTGATCGGCGGCAGCCACGGCGTCGCCGCGGGAATCGTGAAGCCGCCGTACGGCGCGTCGTCGTCCCAGCGCATCGGGTGGCGGTGGCGGTCGCGCCCGGCGCGGTCGTGCGGCGGGTCGCCCCCGGGCCCGTCGGCCATCCCGATCTCGTCGCCCTGGTAGACGAAGGCCATGCCCGGCAGGGTCAGCGCGAGCAGCGCCGCCGCGCGCACGTTGCGCGCGCCGACGCGATCGGGCAGGCGCGGGAAGTCGTGGTTGGAGAGCACCCACGCGACCCGTCCGCCGGGGCCGGCGGGATCCAGCGCGGCCGCGATCGCGGCGCGGACCGCCGCCGGCTGCCACGGCGCGTGCAGCAGCTCGAACGCGAATGCCGTGTCGACGTGCTCGAGGTACGGCGCCAGGCCGGCCGACGGCAGGTACACCTCCCCCACCAGCAGGGTCTCGTCGCCGACGGCGCGCCGCAGCGCCTCGAGCGCAAGCCCGATGTCGGGCGCGTTGCGGCTGTGCACGTGCTCGAGCGTGCCGGCCTCGCCGAGCTCGGGCAGCGCCGGCGGCGCGGCGGCGGGCGGGTCGTCGCGCAGCTCGGGGTCCTTCAGCAGGCGGTCGAGCGCGTCCAGCCGGAAGCCGTCGACGCCGCGCTTCAGCCAGAAGCGCAGCGCCCCCGCCATCGCCTCGCGCACGTCCTCGCGGCGCCAGTCGAGGTCGGGCTGCTCGGGATAGAACGAGTGCAGGTACCATCGTCCGGTCGCTGGATCGCGTGACCACGCCGGGCCGCCGAAGGACGCGCACCAGTTGTTCGGCGGGGCGTCTCCGTCGGCCCAGACGTAGCGTTCCGGATGCTCGCGAAACCACGGGTGCTCGATCGAGGTGTGGCACGGCACGACGTCCATGAGCAGCTTCAGCCCGCGGTCGTGGGCGGCGGCGATCAGCGCGTCGGCATCGGCGAGCGTGCCGAAGCGCGGGTCGATGTCCTCGTAGTCGGCCACGTCGTAGCCGCCGTCGGCCATCGGCGACGGGTAGACGGGCGACAGCCAGAGCGCATCGACGCCCAGGTTGGCGATGTGGTCCAGGCGCCGCACGATCCCGCGCAGGTCGCCTTCGCCGTCGGCGTCGGAGTCCTGGAAGGAGCGCGGATAGACCTGGTAGACGACGGCGTCGGTCCACCAGGGGTTGTCGGATGCGCCGCTCATGCGCTCTCATGCTCGCGCATGGCCGCACTCGCGCGCCTGCCCGCCGATCCACGTGCGCTCGCCGCCGCGCTGCCGGACCTGCCGCGCTGGGTCGAGACGCGCGGGCTGCTGCTGTCGGGGGCGGCGATCGTCCGCCCCGGCGCGAGCGCCGGCGACGCGCTCGTGCTCGACCCCGTCCTGCCCGCCGGCTACCTCGTAGGGCAGGTCGACGCCGCGCTGCTGCAAGACGCGCTGCATGGCGTCTCGGTCGACTTCGAGCTCGTCGTGCAGATCGATGCGCTCGACGCCGCGCGCGCCGCGCTGAGCGGCTGGCGGGTCGTCACGGCCACGGTCCTCTCGCCCGCGCGGCCGTGGCGCGCCGGCGGCGGCGCCGAGCCGGGCGTCGTCGTCTGCGAACCGCCCGAGGAGCGCTGGCTGGCGCGCCTCCCGGAGGCCGACGATGTGCGCCGCTACGCGGCGCTCGCCGCGGCGATCGCGGTGCGCGTCGTCGACGACGAGGTGGTCGCGGTCTGTGCCGCCGGCGACGTCACCGAGACGCTGTGGGACGTCGGCATCGACACCGTGCCGGGCCACCGCCGCCGGGGGCACGCGGCGGCGGCGTTCCGCGCCCTCGCCGCGCACATGGCGCGCGCCGGCAGGCAGCCGGTCTGGGGCGCGCAGGACGACAACGTCGCGTCGCTGGCGCTCGCGGCGCGGCTGGGGTTCGAGCCGGTCGACCGGCTCGCGCTCCTCAGCCCAGCGCCACCGTCCGGCCGTCGATGAAGTTGTCCGCCGACGAGATGATCTCGTCGACGAGCTCCCGCGGGACCTCGGCGTCGGTCGTGAGGATCATCACGGCGTGCTGCGCCTCCCCGTTCTCCGGCGTGTAGCCGACGGCGGCCGAGCCGATGTTGATGCTGCGCTCGCCGAAGATCGTGCCGATGCGCCCGATCACGCCGGGGCGGTCGACGTAGCGAAACAGCGTGAGGTAGGGCTCGAGCTGGAGGTTGAAGCGCTGCCCCCAGGCCTGCAGGAGGTGCGGGCGGTTGCGGCGCCCGATCGTCGTGCCGGCGACGGTCGTCGTCGCGCTGCCGCAGACGACGTTGACGCGGATCAGGTCGGTGAAGTCGCGCGCGACCGTGCTCTTGGCCTCGATCACCTCGATGCCCCGCTCCGCCGCGATCGCGGGGGCGTTGACGGCATTGACCGGCTCCTCGGTGTGGCCCTGCAGCGCGCCGAGCAGCACGGCGGCGCCGAGCGGGCGCGTGTCGCGCTCGGCGATGCGCCCGTTGCACTCGATCTCGATGCGATCGATCGAGCCGCACAGCGCCAGCTCGGTGCCGAGCCTGCCGAGCTGACGGCACAGCGGAAGGAACGGCCCCAGCACCTCCATGTCCTCGGGCTGGATCGTCGGCGCGTTGACCGCGGTCGTGACGCTGCCGCCCTGCAGCGCGGCGACGATCTGCTCGGCGGCCTGGTAGCCGGCGCGGTCGGTCGCCTCGGCCGTCGAGGCGCCGAGGTGCGGCGTGACGATGACGTTGCGATAGCCGAACAGCGGGTGGGCGGTGATCGGCTCGCGGCGGAACACGTCGAGCGCGGCGCCCGCGACGCGGCCGCTGTCGAGCGCCGCCCGCAGGTCCTCGTCGACGATCAGCGAGCCGCGCGCGACGTTGACGATCCGCACGCCGTCGCGCATCTTCGCGAACGCCGCGGCGCTCAGCCAGCCGTCGGTCTCGGACGTGTCGGGCAGGTGGACGGTGATGAAGTCGGCCTGCGCGTAGAGCGTGTCGGACGTGTCGCACTTCTCGACGCCGAGCCTCGCGTAGCGCTCCTGCGCGACGTAGGGGTCGTAGGCGACGACCCGCATCCCGAAGCCCTTCGCCCGCATCGCGACGAGCTGGCCGATCCGGCCGAAGCCGAGGATGCCGAGCGTCTTGTCCATGAGCTCGACCCCACTGAAGGCGCCGCGCTCCCAGCGACCGGCGGTCAGCGCGGCGTGCGCCTGCGGGATGTTGCGCGCGAGCGCGAGCAGCAGCGCCATCGTGTGCTCGGCCGCAGTGACGATGTTCGAGCGCGGCGCGTTGGCGACGATGATGCCGCGCTTCGTCGCCGCCGCGACGTCGATGTTGTCGATGCCGACGCCGGCGCGGGCGATCGCGCGCAGCCTCGGCCCGCGGGCGATGAGGTCGGCGTCGAGCTTCGTCGCCGAGCGGATCAGCAGCGCGTCGTAGTCGCCGATCCGCTCGGCGAGCTGCTCGCGCGACCACCCGTTGGCGACGTC
>DASZOA010000243.1:0-4565 GCA_035551055.1 Solirubrobacteraceae bacterium | reverse complement strand
CTATGGCTGCCGGCACTCTCTCGTGGACGGCATCTTCCGCGCGACCGACGTCATGCTCGCCGGCAAGGTCGCCGTCGTCTGCGGCTACGGCGACGTCGGCAAGGGCTCGGCGGCCTCGCTGCGCGCGCAGGCCTGTCGCGTGATCGTGACCGAGATCGACCCGATCTGCGCGCTGCAGGCGGCGATGGAGGGCTACGAGGTCAAGAGGCTCGAGGACGTCGTCGAGACGGCCGACGTGTTCATCACGGCCACCGGCAACAAGGACATCATCACCGCCGACCACATGGCGCGGATGAAGCACCAGGCGATCGTCGGCAACATCGGCCACTTCGACAACGAGATCGACATCGCCGGCCTGGCGCGGACCGCCGGCGTCGAGAAGATCAACATCAAGCCGCAGGTCGACAAGTGGGTCTTCCCGGACGGTCACGCGATCATCGTGCTGTCCGAGGGCCGGCTGCTGAACCTCGGCAACGCGACCGGCCACCCGTCGTTCGTGATGTCCAACTCGTTCACGAACCAGACGCTCGCCCAGATCGAGCTGTTCACGAACAACGAGGTCTACGACAAGCAGGTCTACGTACTCTCCAAGGAGCTCGACGAGAAGGTCGCCCGGCTGCACCTGCCGGCGGTCGGCGCGAAGCTCACCGAGCTGACGCCGGAGCAGGCCGAGTACATCGGGCGGCCGGTCGAGGGTCCGTACAAGAGCAACGAGTACCGCTACTAGGAGCTCCGGCGGCGCTGATGGCCGTCGCCCTGCACTACGACGTCGCGGACCTGTCGCTGGCGGAGGCCGGGCACGTCCGCGTCGCGTGGGCCGACGGGCAGATGCCGGTTCTGCGCTCGGTTCGCGAGCGCTTCGAGCGCGAGCGCCCGCTGGAGGGCCTGCGCGTCGCCGCGTGCCTGCACGTCACGTCGGAGACCGCGACCCTCCTGCGCACGCTGATCGCCGGCGGCGCGCAGGCGCAGTTGTGCGCGTCCAACCCGCTGTCGACGCAGGACGACGTCGCCGCGGCGCTCGTCGATCGCTTCGGCGTCGGCGTTCACGCCGTGCGCGGCGAGGACGCCGACGCCTACGCCGCCCACGTCGTCGCGCTGGCGTCGCGCGCGCCGCACGTCACGCTCGACGACGGCGCCGACCTGCTGTCGGCGCTGCACGCCGGCGACGAGAGCTGGCGCGCGGCGCTGCTCGGCGGCACCGAGGAGACGACGACCGGGCTCGTGCGCCTGCGCGCGCTCGAGCACGACGGGCTGCTGCGCTGCCCGGTGCTCGCGGTCAACGAGTCGCTCGTCGAGCGCACGTTCAACGACCGCTACGGGACGGGCCAGTCGACGCTCGACGGCATCCTGCGCGCGACGAACATGCTCCTCGCCGGCCGCACGGTCGTGGTGCTCGGCTACGGCTGGACCGGCAAGGGCGTCGCGCAGCGCGCGCGGGGGGCGGGCGCGTCGGTGATTGTCTGCGAGGTCGATCCGATGCGCGCGCTCGAGGCGCGGATGGACGGCTGCGAGGTCATGCCGGCGCTGGACGCCGCCGAGCGCGGCGACGTCTTCATCACGGTCACCGGGGGATGCGACGTGCTCGTGCGCGAGCACTTCGAGCGCATGAAGGACGGCGCGATGCTCGCCAACGCCGGCCACTTCGACGTCGAGATCGCGGTCGACCAGCTGGCGGCGCTGGCGACCAGGCGCCGGCAGGTGCTGCCGCTCGTCGAGCAGTTCACGGTCGGTTCGCGGCGGCTGAACCTGCTCGCCCAGGGCCGGGTCGTCAACCTCGCCGCCGCCGAGGGCCATCCGGCGGCGGTGATGGACATGTCGTTTGCAGGCCAGGCGCTCTGCGTCGAGCACCTGGCGCGCGACGGCGGCGCGCTGCCCGCGCGCGTCCTGCCCGTCCCCGAGCGGATCGACCGCGAGGTCGCGCGCCTGAAGCTCGCCTCGCTCGGCGTGCGGATCGACGAGCTGACCGAGGCGCAGCGCCAGTACCTGACGAGCTGGCGCAGCTGACCGAACGTCGGTCGGGCGTGCCCGGCGGGTAGCGTCTTCCTCATGGATCACCTCAACGCCGCGCTGGAGAAGATGCGCGCCGACGGCGTCGACGAGGTCGCGGTGCGGACCTTCGCCCACTACTACGAGCGCCTGCGCTCCGGCGAGGCGGGCCTGTTGCCGGAGTCGGAGATCGAGCCGATCGCCGAGCTGCCCGACGCCGACGAGCTGCCCGCAGACGAGCAGGGCGCGCGCGCGGCGCTCGACGCGAGCGTCGTCATCAAGCTCAACGGCGGCCTCGGCACGAGCATGGGGATGACCGGTCCCAAGTCGCTGCTCGAAGGCAAGGACGGGTTGACGTTCCTCGACATCACGGTGCGCCAGATCCTCGACCTGCGCGCGCGGATGGACGCGCCGCTGCCGCTCGTGCTCATGAACAGCTTCGCCACGCGCGAGGCCTCGCTCGCGGCGCTGGAGCCGTACCCGCAGCTCGCCGTCGACGGCGTCCCCGCCGATTTCGTCCAGAGCAAGGTGCCCAAGCTCACCGCCGACGAGCTCGCGCCCGTGTCGTGGCCCGCTAACCCCGAGCTCGAGTGGGCGCCGCCGGGGCACGGCGACCTGTACCCGTCGCTGCTGAGCTCCGGCATGCTCGACACGCTCGTCGACGGCGGCTACCGCTATGCCTTCGTCGCCAACGTCGACAACCTCGGCGCCGTCCTCGAGCCGCGGATCCTGGCGTGGTTCGCGCGCGAGGAGATCCCCTTCCTGATGGAGGTCGCCGACCGCACGTCCGCCGACCGCAAGGGGGGCCACCTCGCCCGGCGCCCGGACGACGGGCTCGTGCTGCGCGAGATCGCGCAGGCCCCCGACGAGGATGCCGAGGCCTTCCAGGACATCGCGCGCCACCGCTTCTTCAACACGAACACGCTGTGGATCGACCTGCGCGCGCTGCGCGCCGTGCTCGACGAGCGCGACGGCGTGCTCGGGCTGCCGATGATCGTCAACCACAAGACGATCGACCCGGGCGACGCGTCGTCGACGCCGGTCATCCAGCTCGAGACCGCGATGGGCGCCGCGATCGACGTCTTCGAGGGCGCGCGCGCGATCCGCGTGCCGCGCGAGCGCTTCGCGCCGGTCAAGACGACCGACGATCTGCTCGCGCTGCGCTCGGACGCCTACGTACTGCACGACGACGGCCGGATCGCGCTCGCGCCGCAGCGCGGCGACGCCGGCCCGCCGCTGGTGGAGCTCGACAGCGCGCACTACAAGCTCATGCGCGACTTCGACGCGCGCTTCGCGGCGGGCCCGCCGTCGCTCGTCGAGGCCGAGCGGCTGACGGTGCGCGGCGACGTCGCGTTCGGCGCGGGCGTCGTCGTGCGCGGCGCGGTGACGGTCGAGCACGACGGCGACGGCCAGCGGCGGATCGAGGACGGCGCGCTGCTCGAACGCTGACCCTGGGGCTCGGCGCGCGCGCCCGCGGGAACCCGCCCGTCGAGCGATCCGATCGGGCATCCTGGAGAGCGTCATGAGATCGTGCGCCGTCCCCCTCGCCCTCGCTGCGGCGCTCGCCGCGGCCGGTGCCGGCTGCGGCGACGACGAGCCGGCGGCGCGCCCGGCGGCGGCGGGCGCGGCCACGACGACCGCGCCGGCCGCCACGACCACGGCGGCGCGCTCGGCCCTGCAGCGCAACGCCGCCGAGGCCAACGAGCTCGTCGGCGAGGGCGCCCGCGCGCTGAAGGCCCGCCTGGCATCGCTGAAGGGACACCCGGTCGTCGTCAACCAGTGGGCGTCGTGGTGCGGCCCGTGCCGCCTCGAGTTTCCGTTCTTCGCCGCCGCGGTACGCAGGCACGGCGCGCGCGTGGCGTTCGTCGGGATCGACTACATGGACAGCCGCGCCGCCGCCACGGCATTGCTCGACGAGGTGCCGCCAGGCTTTCCCAGCGTCTACGACGGCGACGGCAAGGCGGCGCGCGCGATCGGCGGCGGCCGCGCGATGCCGACGACGATCTTCCTCGGCCGCGACGGGCGCGTGCGTCACACGAAGCTCGGCGGCTATGCGAACGCGACCGAGCTGGAGGCCGACATCCGCAGGTTCGCGCTGAGGTCGCGGTGACGGCGCGATGATCGAGACCGCGTCTGGTATCGGGATCCTGGCCGCGCTGGCGGCAGGGGTGGTCTCGTTCCTGAGCCCGTGCGTGCTGCCGCTCGTGCCCGGCTACCTGTCGGCGGTCTCCGGCGTCAAGCCGAGCGAGCTCGATGTCGCGCCGCTGCGGCGGGTGCTCGTCCCGGCGCTGCTGTTCGTCGCCAGCTTCTCGGCGATCTTCATCGTCCTCGGGCTCGGGGCGACGAAGCTCGGCGCGGCGCTCAACGACCACCGCGAGACGCTCGAGCGCGTCTCGGCGGTCGTGATCGTCGTGCTCGGCCTGTTCTTCATCGCCGCGCCGTTCGTCGCGCGGCTCGGGCGCGAGTGGCGCATCGAGGCGCTCATGGCGCGCGCCGGCCGCGGCGGACCGCTCGTCGCGGGCGCGGCGTTCGCGATCGCCTGGACGCCGTGCGTCGGCCCGACGCTCGGCGCGATCCTG
>DASZOA010000242.1:0-3443 GCA_035551055.1 Solirubrobacteraceae bacterium | reverse complement strand
GCCGACGAGCTCGGCCGGGAGTGCCGGGTCCTGGCCTATCCCTACGGCGACGACGACGACCGCGTCCGTGCCGCGACGCGCGCCGCCGGCTACGAGGCCGCGTTCTCGCTGGGCGGGCGCGCCGGCGAGCTCGATCGCTTCTCGCTGCCCCGCGTCGACGTCTATCGCGGCGACGGCCGCGTGCGCTTCGCGCTGAAGGTGTCGCCGCTGCGCGGCGCGGCGAGCACCGTGCGCGCCGCGCTGTCCGCGAGCTGACCCGCGGGGGCGCCCCAGCCGGCCGCGGCGCCCCGCTACGCGTAGTGCCTCGCCTTCACGTACCACGCGACGTCGCGCAGCCGGCTCAGCCCCGGCAGGCGCGATCGGTAGAAGCTCGGCAGCTCAAAGCGGCGTGGGCCGTAGCGCAGCTTGTAGTCGCCGCCACCGCCCAGGTCGAGCGCCGCGATCCCGCGGCTGCGCCAGTGGCGCATCGCGTGCCAGAAGATCGCCTCGTTGGGCCGGTGGATCTGGTGCTCGCGCCGGCTGGCGCCGCCCCAGAAGTAGGCCGTCGCGTTCATCGCGGGGAAGATGCCGGTCGCGATCGGGGTGCCGTCCGGGCCCACGGCGCGCAGCAGGAGCAGCCGACCGGTCGGATGCAGGCAGGCGATCAGCGTTCGCACGCGCTCGGCGTCGTAGGACGGCTCGAGTCCCTGGCGCGCGAAGACCTCCACGAGCTGGTCGTAGTACTCGTCGGCGAACTCCTCGCCCGCGGCCTCCTCGACGCGGACGCCGACCTTCGCGGCGCGCCGGACCGCGCGGCGGCACGCGCTCGTCATCCGCCCGAAGATCTCGTCCTCGCTGCCGCGCAGGTCGACCTCGAGGCCGACCTTCGGCGTGCAGCGGAACGCCGTGCGGTCGAGATCGTCGGCGTCGAGCAGCCGGTCGGTCAGCTCCAGGTGCTGGCAGCGCAGGCGGCCGAACGCGAACGGCACGAGCGCCAGCGCGGCCTCGCCGCGGCTGACCCCGGGCTCGAGGTTGAAGCCCATCGAGGCGGTCGTCCAGCCCGGAAACGGGCTGCCGAGGACGCGGACGCCGAAGCGCCGGAGGATCAGCCCGCTGAAGAACCCGACCGCCTCGCCGCCGCGGAGGACCGCGGCGACGACCGGCTCGGCGCGCTGCGTCCTGGCCACGAACTCCAGCCACTCGCGCGTCTGGAAGACCACGCGATCGGCGAACGCGTCCATCCGCTCCCAGTCGCAGGCGGCGAGGTCGAGGCGTTCGATGCTCAGCATGTCGTGCTCACGTCGTCGACTGCTCGATAATGCACGCGTGTTCCGGCCAGTCCGCGGCGCGACGCGCGCTCCCTCCCGCCGACCGCCGCGCTTCGAGCATACGGATCGCGACCCTCGCCTCCGGCCGGCGGCCGGGTGACGCGGTGCGCTACGGGGTCCTCGCCGACATCCACGCCAACCTGCACGCGCTGCGGGTCGCGCTGTCCACCCTCGAGCGCCACGGCGTCGACCGCTACGTCTGCGCGGGCGATCTCGTCGGCTACGGACCCTCGCCGAACGAGTGCGTCGAGCTCGTCGCCGGCCTCGACTGCGTCTGCGTCGCCGGCAACCACGACCTGATCGCGCTCGAGCGCCTCTCGGTCGAGCGCTGCATCCCGCTGGCGCAGGACAGCCTGCGCTGGACGCGCCGCGTGCTCGGCGACGACGCGCGCGCCTTCCTGGCCGCGCTGCCCGACCGCGCCGCCACCGCCGACGGGGTCGTGGGCGCCCACGGCTCGCTGCGCGACCCGGAGGAGTACACGACGCGAGCGCGCCAGGCGCGCGAGCAGCTCGCACGGGTCGCCGACGAGCTGCCGGGCGCGCGCGTCCTGATCCTCGGCCACACCCACCGGCCCTGGGCGTACGCGCGCGCGGCCGGCTCGCTGCCGACCCGGCACACGCTGGCGCTTCCCGACGAGGTCATTCACGCCAACCCCGGCTCCGTCGGCCAGTCGCGCGAGCTGCGCGCGCGCGCCCGCTGCCTGCTGCTGGACCTCGACGACGCGAGCGCCACGTTCCTTGCCCCGAGCTACGACGTCGGCGCCTGCCGGGCGGCGCTGCGCGGCAGCGGGCTGCCGGAGCGGTCCTGCCACATGCGCCCCTCGCTGCCCGCGCTCGGCCGTCGCGCGATCCGCCGGCTTGTGCGAGGCGCCGAGCGGCTGGCGCCGCGAGACGCTCGAGCCGGGCGGTAGACTCGCTCGCGATGGGCACCGGTTGCACGGCCGCAGCCGCAGCCGCGACCGCGGCGCGTGAGATCGTCGCGAGAGGGCCGCAGCCGGCCGTCGGGGGAGTCGTCGGAGCTGTGCCGGTCCGCCCGGTCGAGGCGGTGACGGCATGACCGGGGTCTGGCGTCGGACGATCGGGCTCCTGGTGCTGGCGCTCACGAGCGTGACCGGCGTCGTGACCGTCCTCGGACGGGAGCAGTCCGCGCGGCGCGCGAACTGCGCCGAGCTCGAGCGGCGCTACGAGGCGCGCCACTGGCCCGACGGCTGCTGGCGGCCGTACGCCGCGTCGAGCCCGTTCAACCGGCGGATCCCGCGCGCCGCGCCGCTGGCGGACGGGTCGTCGAAGGTGGTCGAGCGGCTCACCGACTGGGGGCCGCCGCAGAACCTGCTCGCCGGCCATGCCGACACGCGCACGGACTACTTCCACCCGCTGTACTGGTCGCACCGGCGCGACCCCGTCTTCCGGGTGCGCTGCATCCTGTACCGGCCCTGCGAGGTCGAGGGACACCGCATCCGCATCCCGGAGCGCGCGCGCCCGGCGGGCGGGGGCGACGGGCATCTCGCCGTCGTCGACGCGCGCAGCGGCTGGGAGTACGACTTCTGGCAGGTCCGCAGCAAGCCGTCCGGGGGCGGCGAGCTCGTCGTCAGCCACGGCGGCCGCACGCGGATCGGCGGCAGCGGCCTGCGCTCCAACGCGACGGCGGCGGCGTTCGGGCTGGCGGCGGGGGTCATCCGCGCGGCGGAGATCCGCGCGGGCCGCATCGACCATGCGCTCTTCGCCCAGATCAAGTGCACCTCGGGACGCTCGGTCTATCCGGCGATCCCCGGTGGTACAGGCGATCCCTGCGAGCGCTTCGGGCTGAGCAACGCTGCGGCGCCGCCGCTCGGGGCACGCTTCCGGCTGGCCATGAGCGACCGCCAGATCGCACGGCTGCGCGTCCCCGGGTGGAAGAAGACGATCCTCAGGGCGCTCGCCCGGTACGGGATGATCGTCGGAGACACGAACGGCGGCAACGCCGCGTGGGGGCTGCAGCTGGAGTCGGGATCCACCTACACGAGCTTCGGCAAGCGCGATCCGTGGGACGGGCTCGCCGAGCAGCTCGGCGCAGAGCGTGACGGGGACAGGTGGGTGCTGCGGCTGGACGGCGGCGTCGACTGGGCGCGACACCTGCGTCTCATCGCCCCGTGCGTC
>DASZOA010000241.1:0-7810 GCA_035551055.1 Solirubrobacteraceae bacterium | reverse complement strand
TGGTGTCGATCCTGCTGGGTGCAGCGCTCGCGATCGCCGCGTACGTCGTACTCGGTCTCCTGCTCGCCGGCTGGCTGGCCGCCGTCATCGCCGGCGCGATCTTCGTGGTGTTCGTCGTGGGCGGCACCTCTTCGACGCGAGCCACGTGAGCGGCGGACGCACGCACGCCACTGCTCGTGGTGGCGCCGGCGGGGACCGCGAACGCGGCCATGATGATCACGAAGACGAAGAGGTTGTCGACCGACAGGCTCTTCTCGACGGTCTAGCCGGCGAAGTACTCGGCGCCGAAGCGCCAGCCCGCGAGCGCGCCGAAGACGACAAGCCGGTCACGGGGGGACGATGACGAGCGGAAGCCGGGCGTGGCGCAGCAGCTCCAGCGACACGCTGCCCCCGATCGCGCTGCGGACCGGTCCGTCCACTCGACCGCCGATCACGAGCAGGTCCGCGGAGCGCTCGGCGGCGAAGTCGTCCAGGCACGAAGCGATCGAGGTCCCGCTGACGACGGCCGTCTCGACTCCCTCGGCGGGAACCCGTCGTCCCAGATCCTCGAGCGCGCGCCGCGCCTCGGCGCGCTCGCGCGCGGTCGGCTCGAGCGTCACCGGCGTGAGGACGGGCCCGGCGCCCGGTGGCAGCCGCGGGTTGCTCAGCACGTGCACGAGTACCAGCCGGCGCCCCAGCGACGACGCCAGTCGGGCGGCGTGCCCCGCCGTTCGCCGCGCCGACGACCGGCCCGCCGAGCGTGGGGAGGCGGTTGGCGCGTGCGATCAGCACAGGCCGCGCGCCGTCGCGCACGAGCGCGTGCGGCACGCTGCCGAGCACCGTCGCCGACAGCGCGCCTCGCCGGGACCCGCCGACGACGACGAGCGCGGCGTCACGCTCGTGCGCGAGCCGGTTGAGCTGCGCGACGGCATCGCCGGTCACGACGACCGACTCGTCCTCTGCGATCCCCGCGCCGCGCAGCAGCCGCACGCCGTCGTCGGCGCCCCGTTCGGCCAGCTCGTCGAAGCTGCCCAGCGCGTCCGCGCTGCGGGCGGTCGAACGCGAACCGCCGCTCGTGCCGAGCGAGGGCGGGGAGCGGACGGCCGCCGCGGCGACGTGCACGAACAGCAGATCGAAGCGACCGGCCTCGGCGAGCGCGCGACCGGTCGCCACCACGTCCTGCAGGCGCTCGTCGTCGGCGACGGCGCAGAGGATCACGCGCGCCACGTCGGGCTCCGATGCGGCCGCCCTGCCCGCGCTACCGGTCCTTCCGGCCGAGCGCGTCCTTGGCCTTGTCGGCCGCCTGGCTGACCTTCTCCTTGACCGAGCTCGCGGCCTGGTCGACCTTGCCCTCGCGCTGCAGCTCCTCGTCGCCCGTGACGTCGCCGGCGGCTTCCTTCGTGCGTCCCTCGAGGTCCTGCGTCTTCTCGTCCATCGCTTCTCCTTCGATCCGGGGTCGAGCCACGCTCCGCTTCTCGCGCGCGCGTCGTCAAGGACGTGCCCGCGCCGGACGTGAGCCAGCATGGGGCGCGGACCCCATCCGCGGTCTCGCGGCGGTGCTCGACCGCCTCCGCCGGCTCGTCGGTCACGACTCGTCGATCGCGTCGGGAGTGCGCATCGGCTCGCCGCGGCGGCGCGCGGCCCGCGCGGTCGCGTGCGCGGCCACCGGCGTGGTGAGCGTGAGCAGCGCGACGATGAGCGCGGCGCGCGCGATCGTCGCCGCGTCGCCGCGCAGCGCCGCCGACGCGAGCAGCGCCGCGATCCCGACGAAGCCCGCCTTCGACGCGGCGTGCAGCTGCGTGTAGACGTCGGGCATGCGCACGACCCCGTAGACGCCGACCGTCAGGATCGCCAGCCCGAGCACGACGAGGACGTCGGCGATCACGGCGATCACGAGAACGGCCTGCGGTCCTCGTAGTACCGGCACGCCGCCAGCGTGGCGACGAACGACAGCAGGGCCAGGGCGAGCGCGGCGTCGAGCGCGTAGGCGCGCTCGTCCTCGCCGGCGGCGAGCGCGAGCAGGCCGATGAGGACCAGGGTGAGCAGGTCGAGCGCGAGGATCCGCTGGCCCAGCGTGCGGGCGCGCGCGAGGCGCAGCACGACGATCCCGAGCAGGATCGCAAGCCAGACGAGGCCGACGTAGAAGACGAGGTCGGACATCAGGGGAACACGCGCCGCTGGTAGCGATCGTAGAAGCGCTGCAGGCGATCGCGCACGGCGTCGGGATCGGAGGCGTCGATGACGTGCAGCAGCAGGTCGCCGCGCTCGAAGTCGACGTCGACGAGCACGCTTCCGGGCGACAGCGTCGTCACGAGCGCCGAGACCGCGACCCCTCGCGGCGAGCGCTCGCCGATCGGCACCCGGACCACGCCCGGGCGCGAGAGCGGGCGCAGGTGCAGGACGCGCAGCGCGACGGTCCACGTGCCCTGGAGGACGTCGGCCAGCGCGGCGCCGACGAGCGGCCCGAACCACAGGATGCGCTGGCCCGGCGATACGCGGGCGCCTTCGGGCGCCGGTCGCACGCGCGCACCGAGCAGCGCGACGAGCAGCGCGCCGAGCAGCGCGCCCGTCGCGAGGTCCACCGGGTCGGCGCTGGCGAGCGTCAGGGCGTAGATGACGCCGAGCCCGATCGCGCCGCCGGCGAGTCGCGTCATCGCGCGCCACCCGAGGTCAGCTCGCCGGCGGCCTGCTCGCCGATCGCCAGCAGCGGCTCGGGCCACAGCCCGAGCACCAGCACGACGGCGGCGACGGCGAGGGCCACCGCCCGCTGGCCGCGCCCGGCGGGATCGGCCGGCATCTCGCGCTCGCGCTCCTCGCGCGGGCGCCAGCGGTCGTGCTGGTAGATCTGAAACAGATAGACGAACGACAGCGCGCCGCCGACGAACAGCAGCACGACCGCCGCGATGCTGCCTGCGTCGACGCCGGCCTCGAAGAGGGCGGCCTTGCCGAAGAACCCGGCCGTCGGCGGCACGCCGGCGACGCTGAGGACGCCGATGAGGAACGCCGTCGCGGCAAAGGGCCCGCGCAGCTCGCTCGCGAGGAACAGGACGCTCTTGTTGAGCGCGTTGGCGACGCTGAAGATGACCGCCGCGGCGATCCCCACCGCCCCGCCGAGCCCGAGCGCGACGAGCACGTAGCCGGCGTGGCCGATCGACGAGTACGCGAGCACCTCGCGCGTGTCGCGCCTGGCGATCGCCTGCAACGCGCCGTAGACGATGCTCACCGTGCCGATGACGATCAGCGCGGCCGCGCTGAGCTGCAGCTCGGCCGGGAGGATCACCGCCCCGAAGCGCAGCAGCCCGTAGGCACCGATGTTGGCCAGCGCGCCGGCGAACATCGCCGCGATGTGCGGCGAGACGCCGAGATAGACCGACGGCAGCCAGAAATGGAACGGGAAGAGCCCGAGCTTGATCCCGAACGCGACGAAGATCGCGATCGCGATGACGATCGCGGTGTTCGGGTTCAGCTCGGCGGCGCGCTCGGCCACGGCCTGCATCTCGAGCGTCCCGGTGGCCCGGTACAGCGCGCCGATCGCGATGAGGAACAGGAACGAGCCGACGAGGTTGACGACGGCGAAGATGAACGCCGCGCCGCCGCGCGGGCCGCGGCCGCTCGCCGCGGTCAGCGCGTACGCGGCGATCATCGCCAGCTCGAAGAACACATAGAAGCTGAAGATGTCGCCCGTCAGGAACAGACCGGTCAGCCCGAGCGCCATGAACAGCGTCAGGGCGGGCGTCGCGCGACCGCGCACGCCGGTCAGCACGGCCTGCAGCAGCGAGGCCATCAGCACGCCGCACGACAGCACCGCGAAGACCGCCCCGAGCGCGTCGACGCGCAGGCGGATGCCGACGTCGGCGGGCCAGCCTCCCGAGACGACGTCCTGCGGACCGGCCGTCACGACGCGCGCGAGCAGGACGGCGAGGACGGCGAAGCACGCCGCCAGCGCGGCGACGCCCAGCACCCCCGCGCCACGCCGCCGGCCGTCGAGCGCGGCCAGCACGATCGCCGTCGGCCACAGGATCAGCAGCGGAGCGGCGACGAGGGTCACGTGGTCGCCTCGTCGTAGCGGCGGGCCTGGAGGTCGGCCTCCTCGAGCTCGCGCTCCTCGTCGTGGGCGAGCTCGCGCTCCTCCATCCTGACGGCCTCGGCGGCCTCCTGGCGCGACAGCTCGTCGAGGTCGACGCTGTGGCGTGCGCGGTAGACGCTGAACGACAGGGCGAGCAGCACGGCCGTGACGGCGAAGCCGATGACGAGCGCGGTCAGCGTCATGGCCTGCACGAGCGGATCGGCGACCGGCCCGTCGCCCTGCGCGGGCTCGATCGGCGCGCGGCCGCGCGTTCCCCCGGAACCCATGAGCGTGAGGTTCGCCGCGTTGGAGATCAGCACGAGGCCGGCGACGACACGGAACAGGTCCGGCTTGAGCAGCAGGTACACGCCGGTGCCGAAGAGCACGCCGACGACGAGGGCGAAGACGAGGCTCATTGGTGATCCTCCGCGAGCGCAGCGATCACGGCGATGATCGCGACGGCCGACCCGAGCACGAGCAGGAAGACGCCCACGTCGAACACGACGGCGCTGATGAGCTCGAGCGAGCCGACGTGCACCGGCTCCTCGCCGGCCGGCGGCCAGTGCTCGAGCGGGGCCGCGCCCGCCAGGAGCGGCGCGGCGAACACGGCCACGGCGAGCGCCAGTCCGGACAGCGCCACGACCGGCGCGCGCTCGACCGGGAGGGTGGCGACGACCTCGTCGCGGCCGAAGGCGAGGAACTGCAGCAGGACGCCGAGCGCCGCGACGATCCCCGCCGCGAAGCCGTCGCCGACGTCGGTGTAGCCCTTCACGAGGATCGCCGCCGCGACGATCAGCGACGGGGCGAGCAGCGCGCGCGCCACCATCTGCGTCAGGACGCTCGTCATGCGCGCGCCCGGGCCGCGAGCATCGCCACCGCGGCGATCATCGCCACCGCGACGACCGTGATCTCGACGAGCGTGTCGAGTCCGCGGAAGTCGGCGAGGATGACCGTCACCACGTCCTTGCCGTGCGCGTCGTCGGCCAGCGTGACGTGGCGCTCGGCCATCCCGCCGTCGGGAACCGGGCGCGAGAACGCCGACCACACGACCAGCGTCGTGACCGCTCCCGACACGCCGGCGATCGCAACGTCGCGAACGAGTCGCGCGCGCGGTGTCTTCAGCTGCGCCTCGCGCCGCAGCACCCCGCGGGGCAGCAGCGCGAACACCCCGACGAACAGCAGCGCGAAGATCGTCTCGATCAGCACCGCCACGAGCGCGACGTCGGGCGCGCCCAGCAGCGAGTACGCGGTCGCCAGCGCGAAGCCCACGCACGACAGCGTCAGCGCCAGCGCGAGGTGGCCGCGCTGCCGCGTGACGACGACAGCGGCCAGCGCGCACACCGCGAGCGCGACGACGAGCGCCGCGTCGGCGCCGGCGAGCGGCCCGACGCGGTAGACGCCCTCGGTCGGCGTCACCGCCACGCCGAGCGCGACGAGCGCGGCGCCGGGGACGATCACCGCCGCGACGCGGCCGCGCAGGTCGCGCAGCTCGATGTCGTGCAGCCGGTTCGACAGCCGGTTGACGCCGCGCAGACCGATGCCGTACGCCCGCTCGGGCCCGAAGTGGTTGCCGACGTGCTCGACGAGCCCCAGCGGTGCGTCGAGCGCGCGCCGCCCGGCGACGAGCAGGAGCCCGAGGGCGTAGGCGGCGAGCGCCATGAGGTTCTCCGCGCGCGCGTCGAGGTGGTAGGCGACGTCGATCTCGACCGGCCCGGCGTGCGTCACCGCGGCGGCGTCCTGCGCCAGGCCGGAGAACGGCGCCACGACCACGCCACCGATCACGACGGCGGCGCCCAGCAGCGCGACCGGCCACACGAGCCGGCGCTCCACGGCCTGCGGTGCGCGCCGCAGCGGGCCCAGGAAGATGCCCGACCAGAAGCGGGCGATGTACGCGAACGTCAGCGCCGCGGCGGCCACGGCGAGCCCGCCGAGGACCGGGCCGCGCTCGAGCGCCGCCTTGAAGAAGAGCTCGTCCTTGAAGAAGCCGATCGTCAGCGGCAGAGCAGCGACGCCCGCCGCCGCCGCCCCGCTGCCGGCCGCCAGCAGCGGCATGCGGCGCGCCAGCCCGCCGACGTCGCCCAGCGCCTTGGCTCCGGGCGCCTCGGTCACCGCGCCGGCGGTCATGAACAGCGCGCTCTTGGCGAGCGCGTGCGCCAGCACGTAGAAGCATGCGGCGGCGGCCCCGGCGCTGCCGCCCACGCCGAGCATCGTCACGACGTAGCCGTACTGCGAGATCGTCGAGTAGGCGAGCAGGCGCTTGAGCCCGTCGGCCGCGAGCGCGAGGACGCTTCCGACGGCGATCGACGCCAGACCGACGACGAGCAGCGCGTCGAGCAGCGCGGCGTCGAGTGCGAGCAGCGGGTGGATCCGGCTCAGCAGGAAGACCCCGGCCGCGACCATCGCCGCCGAGTGCAGGTAGGCCGACACCGGCGTCGGCGCGGCCATCGCGCGCGGCAGCCAGAAGTGGAACGGCACCTGCGCGCTCTTGGCCAGCGCCGCGACGGCGATCAGCGCGGCGGCGGTCGTGACCGTCGTCCCGTCGCGGGCGAGCGCGAACAGCTCGGGCAGCTGCGTCGTCCCGTACTCGACGCGCAGCATCAGGATCCCGACGAGCATCAGCACCGCGGACACCGCGGTGACGAGCAGCGCCATCAGCGCCGACAGCCGCGCGTCGCGGTCGTGGCGGTCGAAGCCGATCAGCAGCCAGGACGCCACCGCCGTCAGATCCCAGAAGACGAACAGCAGGATCAGGTCCTGCGCGACGGCGAGCCCGACCATCGAGACGAGGAACAGCACCATCGCGGCGTGCAGCCGCGCCTCGTCGCGCCTCGGTCGATGCTGGTGAGCGAGGTGGCGCGGGACGTAGGCCGACGCGTAGGCGAAGACGAGGACGCCGATGCCGGACGCGAGGAGGCCGTAGAGCGCCGCCAGGCCGTCCAGCTCGACCGCCAGCCGCAGCTCCCACGACGGCGCCCAGGCGACGTCGACGCCACCGCCGCCCGAAAGCCAGGCGGTCAGCAGCGCGGCGAGCGCCGCGCACGCGACGGCGACGGCGGCGATCGCCGTCGCATGCACGCCGCGGAATGTCAGCGGCTTGCGCTGCACGCGGACGGACCGCAGCGTGGGCGCCGATGCGCCCGGTCGTGGGGGCCGAGAGGTACTACCGTCCGAGCAGGCGCCCGATCGCGAGCCCCACCACGATCACGACGGCCGCTATCACGAGGAGCGTCCAGAACGCGGCTTCGAGCAGCGTTCCGAGCCCGAAGATCGCGATCAGCGCAATCAGCAAGATCACCCAGAGCATCTGCCGCTCCTACCCCGTCTGTACTACCTCAATCGAACGAAGGCAGACGCCGAACGGCGGCGGCCCCTCGATCCGGGTCCAGGTCCGGGGGCGCGCCCGGCGCGATCGGCGTCGCGCTCGCGGGACCGGTCGGCCCCGCGAGCGGTCGCGCCGCGGCGTCCCGTCAGGCGCCGCCTGCGATACGGCTGCGCCGCCGCCCGCGGTGGTGATCGCGTCACCGAGCGTTGCGGCCTCGGTGGCGCCACCGAGCATGGCGGCCCGGGCACAGCTCGCCCTCTATGCGTACGGATCGGCCGTGCGATCCGCCGGGTGGCGGCTCGTCGCGACGAGCGCGATGACGAGGCCGATCGCGCCGACGACCATGAGGATGACGCCGATCGTGTTGATGCTCACGCCGGCGACCGTGGCGGTCACCGCCCAGAGCAGGATCGCGCCGATCGCGATGAGCAGGATTGAGACTC
>DASZOA010000240.1:0-4310 GCA_035551055.1 Solirubrobacteraceae bacterium | reverse complement strand
CGACTTCGGGCTGACCGAGTACACCGCGGCCTTCACCGCGCGTCCGATGCAGGACGTCTTCCTCGTCACGCTCGCCCTGATGGCGGGTACGGCCGGGCTGCCGCACGTCATCATCCGCTTCTATACGACCAGGACGGTGCGTGCCGCGCGCTACTCGGCGGGGTGGGCGCTTCTGTTCATCGCGCTGCTCTACACCACCGCCCCCGCGGTCGCCGTCTTCGCCAAGACGAACCTCATCCAGGACGTCGCCAACCGGTCCTACGCCGAGCGTCCGGACTGGGTCCGCAACTGGGAGGAGGTCGGCCTCGTCACGTTCAACGATCAGAACGCCAACGGCGCCGTCGACAGCCTCGGCACGACCACGGCCACCGACGTCGAGCTGCAGGTCGACCCCGACATCATGGTGCTCGCCAACCCGGAGATCGCCGGGCTGCCGGCGCCGGTGATCGGTCTCGTGGCAGCCGGCGGCCTCGCGGCCGCCCTCTCGACGGCGGCCGGACTCCTGCTGGTGATCGCCGGGGCGGTCGGCCATGACCTCTACTACCGGCGCTTCCGACCGCAGGCGACCGACAGCGAGCGGCTACGGGCGGGCCGCGTCGGCGTGCTCTTGGCGGTTCTCGCGGCCGGCTACTTCGGCGTCAACCCGCCGGCGTTCGTGGGGCAGGTGGTCGCGTTCGCGTTCGGCCTTGCCGCGTCGTCGTTCTTCCCGGTGATCGTCCTGGGGATCTTCTGGCGGCGAACGACCGCGGCCGGCGCGGTCGCCGGGATGGTGACCGGCATCACGCTGACCGCCGTGTACATGTACTTCACGATCTTCCAGGAGATGGAGCACTGGCTCGGGATCTCGCCGGAGGGCATTGGAGCGGTCGGCATGGTCATCAACTTCGCGGTGACGATCGCGGTCTCGCTGTTCACGAGCGAGCCCTCGCAGGAGGTCCAGGAGCTCGTCGAGGAGGTGCGCCACCCGCGCATCGCAGCGCCCGCCGCGGCCGCCGCCGCCCCGTCGGAGTGAGCGTCGCGACGGGATGCGGATCGAGGGAGCAGGCGCGCTCGTCGTCGGCGGCGCCTCCGGCCTGGGCGAGGCGACGGCGCGCGCGCTGCACGAGCGCGGCGCGCACGTCGTGATCGCCGACCTCGACGCCGAGCGCGGCGCGGCGCTCGCGGCGCGGCTCGGCGACCGCGCCGCGTTCGCCGCCGCCGACGTCACGCAGCCGGACGGGCTCGAGCAGGCCGTCGCGCGCGCGACGCGCGCCGCCGGCGGCCTGCGGATCTCGATCCACTGCGCCGGCGTCGGCCACGCCGAGCGGATCGCCCGCGCCCGCGGCGTGCATCGGGCCGAGACCTTCGAGCGGGTCGTCGCCGTCAACCTCGTCGGCACGTTTCACGCGCTGCGCCTGGCGAGCGCCGCGATGCTCGCCAACGAGCCGGGGCGCGAGGGCGAGCGCGGCGTGATCGTCAACACGGCCTCGATCGCGGCGTTCGAGGGGCAGGTCGGACAGGTCGCCTACGCCGCGTCGAAGGGCGGCGTCGCTGCGCTGACCCTGCCCGCGGCGCGCGATCTCGCCGACGCCGGGATCCGCGTCTGTGCGATCGCGCCGGGCCTGTTCGACACGCCGCTGCTGGCCGGCCTGCCCGCCGAGGCGCGCACACGGCTCGCCGCCTCGATTCCGTTCCCGCGGCGGCTCGGGATGCCCGCCGAGTTCGCGCAGCTCGCGTGTCACATCGCCGAGAACGAGATGCTCAACGGGGAGGTGATCCGGCTCGACGGGGCGCTGCGGATGGCGCCCCGCTAGTAGCCCGTTGAACCATCGCTCGCGGCGAGGCGGGTGATCTCGCTCGGTGGCGTCGTGGGCGGCGATGAGGCGCTTGAGGTTGATCACGGTCGCGGGCGGCGAGCAGCTGCAGCTGCATCAGTCGCGTGCCGCGGCATCTCGCGCGGTAAGACGAACGGCCAACGGCGAAATCGCCATCCGGGGCGATCGGCGGTCGATTTCCGGACTTCGCGTTCGTCTTCAAGTCAGACAATCCCGACCAGACCCACGAGTTCAGGAGCGACCATGACCGGGTCTTCCACCCAGGGAATCAAGACCGTGCTGCATCCCGTTTCCGACGTGGCGACGGCCAAGGAGGTGTACGCCGCCCTGCTCGGCGTACCGCCGCAGACCGACTCCTCCTACTACGTCGGCTTCGAGGCCGCGGGCCAGCACATCGGGCTGGTGCCGGGCGGTGGACCGCAGGGCATGATTTCACCGGTGGCCTACTGGCACGTGCCGGACATCGAGGCGAAGCTGGCCGAGGTGACCGCCGCGGGTGCCACCGTGAAGGAGCCCGCGCGCGACGTCGGTGGCGGCCGCCTGGTGGCCACCGTCACCGACCCCGATGGCAACGTCCTCGGCCTGCTTCAGGATCGGTGAGGTTGACCTGCCGGGCGGGGTGTCCGGCGGCGCGTAGGGCTTGGGTGGTGTCTTCCAGGCGACGCTTGGCCTCGAGCAACCTGACCGGGGCGTGACGGCTTGATCGGCCAGGCCTGCTCGGCGCGGCGGCGATCCAGGCTCTGGCGGGCCGCGCGCAGCCAGCCGTGCGCCCCTGCGCCGTGGCGATCATCTCGGGCAGCTCGTCGCCGAGCCGATCGCCGCCCCGCCGCGCCAAGCGCGACCGCGCGGGGCGGCCGCATGTTTGCGGTCTCGACGATCGTCACGACGCCCTGGAGCGCGAGCAGCCGGCGTCGCGCTCGCCGGGTCGAGCCCGCGACGAGCAGCACGCGCGCGGTTGGCGCCGGCGCGCAGATCAGCGCTGCGAGCAGCACGCAGAGCGCTACGAGCGCCCGGCTCGTCACCGCTCCGACGCCAGTTCCTCCAGGCGCCGGTGCGCCAGCGCGACCGCCATCGCCCCCTCGCCGACCGCGCTGCCGACGCGCTTGATCGAGCCGCTGCGCACGTCGCCGGCGGCGAACAGGCCGGGGAAGCTCGTCTCGAGCGGCAACGGGTCGCGGTCCAGCGGCCAGCCCTCCGGGCGGCTTCCCGAGTCGAGCAGATCCGGGCCGGTGAGCAGGAAGCCGTTGCGGTCGAGGCGCACGCCGTGGCGCGCCGCCCAGCCGGTGCGCGGCGTCCCGCCGATGCAGGCGAACAGTGCCTTCGCCGGACGCCGCTCGGACGCGCCGCCGGCGTCGGTGATCGTCACCTCGGCCAACTGCCCGCCATGGGCGTGCAGCTCGGTGACCTGCGAGCGCAGCCGCACGTCGATGCGGGGATGGCGCGTGACGCGCTCGACGAGGTATGCGGACATGCTGCGCCCGAGGTCCTCGCCGCGGACGACCATCGTCACGCGCGCTCCCGCGCCGGCGAGCGTCATCGCGGCCTGCCCGGCCGAGTTGCCCGCGCCGATGACGACGACGTCGTCGCCGCGGGACTGCGGGGCCTCGCTGCGGCCGGCGCCGTAGTAGACGCCGCGCCCGAGCAGCTCGTCGATGCCGTCGATCTCGAGCCGCCGCCAGCGCATGCCGGGCGCGGCGAGCACGACGTTGCAGGCGACCTCGTGGCCGCCGGCGATCTCGACGACGCACGTCGCACCGGCGCCGAGGCGCGCGCCGACGACGCCGCGCAGGAAGACGAGCTCGGCGCCGAACTGCTCAGCCTGGCGGCCGGCCAGCCGCGCGAGCTCGGCGCCGCCGATGCCCTCCGGGAAGCCGAAGAAGTTCTCGATCAGCGCCGTGTGCGAGGCCTGGCCGCCTGGCACGTCCTCGTCGACGATGAGCGTCGAGAGCCCGTCGGAGGCCGCGTACACCCCCGCCGCGAGCCCCGCGGGTCCGGCGCCGACGATCAGCAGGTCGTAGTGGTCGCGGGTCGGGCCGGAACCGCCCCATGCCTCCGCGAGCGCCGCGACCGTGGCCGCGGTGTGGACGGCGTCGGGCTCGAGCACGACCGGCAGCGGCGGATCGTCGAGACCGCGCCGGCGCAGGAGCGCGTGGGCGTCGGCGGAGCCGGCCTCGAAGTACTCGTGCGGCTGCGCGATCCGCGCCAGGAAGTCGCGCACCGCGTAGTCGCCCGGCTCGAGGCGCCGGGCGATGAGCTGCACTCCGGACCGGACCGGGCTCACCGGCGCGTCACACGGAACATCAGCTCGTCCACGTAGCACCAGCTCCAGTCCTCGCCCGGCTCGACTGAGCGGGCGCCCGGATGGCCGCTCTCGGCGGCGTGCCTGCTGGCGTGCCGGTTCGGCGAAGAGTCGCAGCAGCCGATCACGCCCACGTCTGGCACAGGCGCAGGTGGACCCAGCCGTCGCCCGTCTTCAGGCACTCCTCGCAGCCGTCG
>DASZOA010000239.1:0-8513 GCA_035551055.1 Solirubrobacteraceae bacterium | reverse complement strand
GGAGATCTTGCCGGCGTCGTAGTCGGCGTACGCCTGCTGCAGCTTGGAGGGCCGCGGGAGCGAACCGACCGGCTCGGTCGGGATCCCCGTCTCGGTCCTCGGGTTGTAGTCAGAGATTGCCATGCGTTGCTCCTCCTCGCTGTTGGTTTGACGCGTGCTGCTACCGCGCCGCGCCAGCCGGCGCGGCGGCGTCGTCCTCGCATCCAGCGCCAGGTCCTCGCTCTCGAAACTCACCCCGCGAGCGCGAGGTACAGACCCGTCTTCCTCGCACACTGAACATATCCCCGGAAGGTCGGGGGCGCAACCCCACACCGGTTGCGCGGCGGCGCGCGGTGTGCTGACCGCCGGGCCGAGCGGCGCCCTCGCCGGTCCCGCGGACACCGCTCGTACAATCGACGGCGTGCTCACGGAGCGCCAAGAGCTGATCCTGCGCAAGGTCGTGCTCGCCTACCAGGCGACGATCCAGCCCGTCGCCTCACGCACGCTGGCGGCCGATCCCGAGCTGCAGGCCGGCCCGTCGACGGTCCGCCACGAGCTCGCCCAGCTCGAGGAGCTCGGGCTGCTCGCCCACCCGCACACGTCCGCCGGGCGCGTGCCGACGGACGCGGGCTACCGCTACTTCGTCGACCGCCTGCTGCCGGCCACCCGCACGGCCGCGGCCGTCGAGCTCGAGCTCACCCGCCGCGAGGTCGACGCGGCGATGCGCGCGACGACCGCGACGCTGTCGCAGATCACGAACCTGCTCGCGGTCGTCTCGGCGCCACCGCTGGAGACGGCGACGATCCGCCACGTCGAGGTCCTGCTGCTGCAGCCGCAGATCGTGATGATCGTGATCATCACCTCGACGGGCGGCGTCTCCAAGCGCGTGCTGCCGTTCGACGAGCCGGTCGACGCCGGGCTCGTCGCGTGGGCGGCGGAGTTTCTCAACGAGCAGCTGGCCGGCCTCGGGCTCGGCGCGCGCAAGCTCCACGCGCGGCTCGCCGACCCGTCGCTGCCGCCCACCGAGCGCGGCTTCCTGGACCGCCTGATGCCGGCGTTCACGAACCTCGCCGCGACCGCCGAGGACTCGCTCTACGTCGACGGCGCCGCGCGGCTGCTGTCCGAGTACCACTTCCAGGACGTCAGCCAGATCAACGCGCTCATGCAGATGCTCGAAGGCCGCGTCGCGCTGCTGGAGATGCTGCGCGCGGCGCTCGACGAGCGCGACGTCATGGTGCGGATCGGCGCCGAGAACGAGGTGCCCGCGCTGCGCTCGCTGGCGCTCGTCGCCGCGGGCTACGGCCTGCCGCTGCGGCCGCTGGGCACCGTGTCGCTGATCGGCCCCGTCGAAATGGACTACGGCATGACGATCGGCGTGGTGCGCGACGCCGCGGCGCAGCTGTCCCGCTTCGTCGAAGACGTGTACGACGGGTGACCAGGCGCGACTGCTACGAGGTGCTCGGGGTCGGCCGCGACGCCGACGAGGCCGAGGTCAAGAAGGCGTTTCGCAAGCTCGCGCGCGAGCTGCACCCCGACGTCAACAACCACGACCCCCACGCCGAGGAGAAGTTCAAGGAGGCCGCCGAGGCCTACGAGATCCTGTCGGACCCCGAGCGCCGCCAGGTCTACGACCGCTACGGGCACGACGGCCTGCGGCGCGGCGGGCAGAGCCCGAACTTCGAGGGCTTCGGGTCGATCTCGGACCTCTTCGACGCGTTCTTCGGGGGCGGCGGCTTCGGCGGGGGCCGCGGCGGCGGCTTCGGCGGCGGCTTCGGTGGCGGGATGGGCGCGCGCACCGGCGGCGACGTCCAGGTCGCGGTCGAGATCGAGCTCGAGCAGGCCTTCGCGGGGACGTCGGTCGACGTGCGCTACGAGGTCGTCGCCCGCTGCGAGCGCTGCCACGGCAACGGCGCCGAGCCGGGGACGCCGATCAAGACCTGCGAGCGCTGCCACGGCAACGGCGTCCTGCAGGCCGTCAGCCGCACGCCGTTCGGACAGGTCGCGCGGACGGTCGCCTGCGACGTCTGCGGCGGCGACGGCAGGGTCGCCGAGAAGCGCTGCACGCGCTGCGAGGGGCGCGGGCGCGAGGTGCTCACCGACTCGGTCGGCGTCGACATCCCCGCCGGGATCTCCGACGGCCAGCGCATCCGCGTGGCCGGGCGCGGCCACGCCGGCGAGACGGGCGGCGCGGCCGGCGACCTGTACGTGCACGTCTCGATCAAGCCGCACGAGCGCTTCATCCGCGACGGCAACGATCTCGTGACCGTGCTCGACGTCCCCGCGCCGGTCGCGGCGCTCGGCGCCAAGCTCGAGGTGCCCACGCTCGAGGGTCCCGAGGACCTCCACGTGCGTCCGGGAACGCAGCCGGGCGAGACCTACGAGCTGCGCGGCCGCGGGATGCCGCTGCTGCGGCGCCCCGGCCGTCGCGGCGACCTGCGCGTCATCGTCAACGTCGTCATCCCGCGCCAGCTCACCGACGAGCAGCGCAAGCTCATGCGCCGCCTCGCAGACACGATGACCGACGCGAACACGAAGTCCGAGGAGTCGATGTTCGCCAAGCTCAAGCGCGCGCTGCACGCGTGATCCGCCTCGCGATCCGCGTCGCGCGCGCCGACGCCGAGGTCGCGCTCGCCGAGCTGCTGCAGCTCGCCCCCGCGGGCGTCGAGGAGGTCGACCGCGGCGAGACGATCGAGTACGCGGTCTACGGCGCGCCCGGCGAGCTGCCCGCGCTGCCCGACCTGCGCGCCGCCGCCGGCGGCGCGCTCGTCGACGTCACGACGACGCACGTCGCCGACGACTGGGCGTCGCGCTGGCGCGACTTCCATCGGGCCGTGACCGTCGGCGGGCACCTGCACGTGCGCCCGCCGTGGGCCGATCCGCCGGCCGCCGGCGACGGCCTGCAGGACATCGTCATCGACCCCAACCAGGCGTTCGGCACCGGGGCGCACGACACGACGCGGCTGTGCCTGGAGGCGCTGCTCGAGCTCGCGCCGCCGGCGCGGCCCGCGGGGGCGCTCGTCGACCTCGGCTGCGGCTCGGGCGTGCTGGCGATCGCGGCGGCGAAGCTCGGCTGGGGTCCGGTCCTCGCGATCGACCACGAGCGCGCGGCGGTTGCCGCCGCGCGCGAGAACGCCGCCGCCAACGGCGTGCGGATCGAGCTGCGCCAGCGCGACCTGCTGCACGGCGGGCCGGCGCCGTCCGCGCCGACGGTCGTCGCGAACCTCCTGCGCCCGCTGCTCGAGCACGTCGCACGGGCCGGGTTCGACGGCGAGCGGCCGCAGGCGCTCGTCGTGGGCGGGCTGCTGGCCGGCGAGGCCGACGCGGTCGCGGCGGCCTTTCGCCGCGAGCACGGGCTGCGCGAGCGGGAGCGTCGCGAGCGCGGCGACTGGGCGGCCCTGACGCTTACGCGGTAGCGGCTATAGGCTGCGTCCGCCGATGGCCTGGAACGTCATCATCGCCGGGGGCGGCTTCGGCGGCTTCTACGCCGCGCGCACGCTCGCGCGCGTCCTGCCGCCGCACAGCGCGCGCGTGCGGCTGGTCACCGACGACAACTTCATGCTCTACACGCCGCTGCTGCCCGGCGCGGCGGCCGGCACGCTGGAGCCGCGCCACGTCGTCGTGCCGCTGCGCGAGGAGCTCGACAGCTCGATCCACCTGCGGCTGGCGAAGATCACCGGCGCCTCGCCGCGGCGCAACGTCATCCACGTGCGTGCGCCGGACGGCAGCGAGGAGGACCTCGCCTACGACCAGCTCGTCGTCGCCCTCGGCTCGGTCAGCCGGACGCTGCCGATCCCGGGCCTCGCCGAGCACGGCTTCGCGCTGAAGTCGCTGCCCGAGGCGATCGCCCTGCGAAACCACCTCATCCGCACGCTCGAGATCGCCGAGACGCTCGAGGACGGCGACGCGCGCCGCGAGTACCTCGCGTACGTCTTCGTCGGCGGCGGCTACGCCGGGCTGGAGGGCCTCGCCGAGCTGCAGGACTTCGCGGCCGACGTCATCGACCTCTACCCGCGCTGCCGCGTGACGGGCATGCGCTGGATCCTCGTCGAGGCGAGCGAGCGCGTCATGCCCGAGATCGGCGTGCAGCTGGCGGACTTCGCGGTCGCCGAGCTGCGCGCGCGCGGCATCGAGATCCGCACCCGGACGACGCTCGAGCAGCTGACGGCGCGCAGCGCGCGCCTGAGCGACGGCGAGGTCGTCCCGACGCACACGCTCGTCTGGACGGCCGGCGTCAAGCCGCACCCGGTCGTGCGCAGGCTCGGGCTGCCGCTCGACGAGCGCGGCCGGATCGACACCGACGGCCGGCTGCAGGTCAGGGGCTTCGACAACGTGTGGGCGATCGGCGACTGCGCCGCGGTCCCCGATCCCGCACGGAAGGGGATGCCGTGCCCGCCGACCGCGCAGCACGCGATCCGGCAGGGACGCGTCGCGGGCAGAAACGTGGCCCGCGCGCTCGGCGGCTCGGGGCGGCTGCGGCGCTTCACCTACAAGACCAGGGGGGTCTTCGTCGACATGGGGCGGCGCAAGGCGGTCGCGACGACGGGACCGATCACGTGGAGCGGAACGCCCGCGTGGCTGCTCGCGCGGACGTACCACCTCATGATGATGCCCGGGCTCGGCCGCCGCGCACGGCTGCTCGTCGACTGGAACATCAATCTCCTGTTCGGGCGCGACACCGCCGAGCTCGGTCGGCTCGGCGAGCCGCGCACGCTCGGCGCGCCGCTCGCCGACGAGGGGACCGGCGGGCACGACGGCGCGGGCTCCGGCGGCGCACCGGCCGCGGCCGTCCCCGAGGCAGCCCCCTAGGTCCACCGGCCGGCTCGGACGTCATCCGGCGGCCGCGTATCCTGGACACCAGATGACCCTGGTCGACACGGTCAAGCAGGACGTCGCCACCGCGATGCGGGCCGGCGAGAAGGACCGCGTCGGCGCCCTGCGGCTCGTCCTCAGCGAGCTGCAGAAGGCGGCCAAGGAGGGCGGCGCGGACGAGCTCGCGGTCCTGCGCCGCGAGCGCAAGCGCCGGCTCGAGTCGGCTGCCGCCTATCGCGCCGCGGGGCGCGGCGAGCTCGCCGAGGGCGAGGAGGCCGAGGCGCGGATCATCGAGTCCTACCTGCCGGCGGAGCTGTCCGACGACGAGCTGCGCCCGATCGTCGCGGCGGCGGTCGCCGAGACCGGCGCGCAGTCGCCGAAGGACATCGGGCGCGTCATGCGGGCCGCGATGACCGTGGTCGGGCCGCGCGCCGACGGCCGGCGCGTCTCGGCGCTCGTGCGCGAGGCACTGAGCCGCTGATGCGCCGTCAGATCGAGCTGTCCAACCAGGCCGCCAGCGAGCTGGCCGGCAGCGGCGACGCGGTGCTGCGCGCGCTCGAGGGGCATGTCGCCTGCGATCTGTACCTGCGTGGCAACGTCGTCACGCTCGACGGCGGCTCCGATGCCGTCGAGGCCGCTGCGACCGTCGTGCGCGAGCTCGCCGAGCTCATCGAGCAGGGCCACGACATCGCGCCGGGCACGATCGCCGCGGTGACCGGCGCGCTCGACCAGCACCGCTCGCCGGCCGAGATCCTCGAGGACGTCGTCTGGCGCCACCGCTCCAAGCAGGTCGCGCCGAAGACCGTCAACCAGAAGCGCTACGTCGACTCGATCCGCGAGAACACGATCACGTTCGGCATCGGCCCGGCGGGCACCGGCAAGACGTTCCTCGCGGTCGCGCTGGCCGCCGCCGCCCTGAGTCGGCGCGAGGTCAACCGGATCATCCTCACCCGCCCGGCGGTCGAGGCGGGCGAGCGACTGGGCTTCCTGCCCGGCGATCTCATGGCGAAGATCGACCCCTACCTGCGCCCGCTCTTCGACGCGCTGCACGACATGCTCGACGCCGAGAAGGTCTCCGCCTATCTCGAGCGCGGCCAGATCGAGGTCGCGCCGCTGGCGTTCATGCGGGGGCGTACGTTGAACGACAGCTTCATCATCCTCGACGAGGCCCAGAACACGACGCCCGAGCAGATGAAGATGATCCTGACGCGGCTGGGCTTCAACTCGAAGATGGTCGTCACGGGCGACATCACGCAGATCGACCTGCCCAAGCACGAGGGATCCGGGCTCGTCGTCGTCGGCGACATCCTCGAGGGGATCGAGGGCATCGAGTTCGTGCGCTTCGGCGGCGAGGACGTCGTCCGCCACCGGCTCGTGCAGCGGATCGTCGAGGCGTACGCCGAGCACGCCGACAGCCGGACGTCGGAGCTGCGCCCCGCCGACCTGCGGCGGGCTTGAGCGGCGGGCTCGAGATCGAGGTGCTCGGGCCGGGCGCCCCGCCGCTGCCGCTGGAGGAGATCGAGCGCCTGCTCGCGCTCGCGCTCGGCTCGGCCGGCATCGACAGCGGCCACGTCGCGCTCGAGTTCGTCTCCGCCGAGCGGATCGCCGCGCTCAACGCGGCGCACCGCGCGAAGGACGGCCCGACCGACGTCCTCTCGTTTCCGATCGACGGCGCCGACCCCGTGCCCGGCCCGCGCGAGCTCGGCGACATCGTCATCTGCGTCGAGCAGACCGCGGACCTGCGCGAGGCGGTCGTCCACGGCGCGCTGCACCTCACCGGCATGGACCACGAGACCGACGACGGCGAGATGCTCGCGCTGCAGCGCGAGATCATGACGTGGGTCGCCCCCCGCGGGGAGCCGTGACCGGCGCCCCCACCCGCGCCGGATTCGTCGCGTTGGCCGGGCGTCCGAACGTCGGCAAGTCGACGCTCGTCAACGCGATCGTCGGCCAGAAGGTCGCGATCGTGTCCGACCGGCCACAGACGACGCGCCGCGCGATCCGCGGGATCGCCACGCGCGGCGACGCGCAGCTCGTGCTCGTCGACCTGCCCGGCGTGCAGCGCCCGCGCGACGCGCTGACCCAGCGGATGCAGGCGCGCGTCGAGCGCGAGCTCGCCGAGGCCGACGCGGCGCTGCTGCTGCTCAACGGCGAGCAGGGCGTGGGGCCCGGCGACCGCTTCATCGCGGCCGCGTTGGCACGGGCCGACGTGCCCGTCGCCGTCGCCGTCAACAAGATCGACCGGCTCGACCGCGGCCGCACGCTCGCCGCGCTGCAGGCGGCCGCCGAGCTCGGGCTCTCCGGCGAGATCTTCCCGCTGTCGGCGCGCAACGGGACCGGCGTCGAGCCGCTCGTCGAGCACCTCGTCGGTCTGCTGCCCGAGAGCCCGCACCTCTTCGACGTCCACGATCCCTCCGACCAGCCCGAGACGGTCGTGCTCGCAGAGCTCATCCGCGAGCAGATCCTGCGGCGCACCTTTCAGGAGGTGCCGCACGCCGTCGAGGTCGTCGTCGACGAGATCGACGACGAGCGCGAGGACCTCACGCGCGTCACGGCGCTCGTCTGGGTCGAGGCCGAGTCGCAGAAGGCGATCCTGATCGGCGCCCACGGGCGGATGATCAAGGCGATCGGGACGGCCGCGCGGCGCGAGCTCGAGCGCCGGCTCGGGACCCGGGTGCACCTCGACCTCGCCGTCCGCGTGCGGCGGGGCTGGCGCGGCGACGACGGGCTGCTGGACCGACTGGGCATCGAGTAGGCGCGGCGCCCCGGGATCGCGCGCGCCGTTGCCGCGCGGACCGCCCGTCGTGCGTCGCGCCGGAGCGCGCCGCGGCCTACGAGGCCGCTGCGGTCAGCGCGCCGAGGTTCAGGTTCTCGTGGATCGCGGCGACCGAGCGCGACTTGTTGAGCGAGTAGAAGTGAAAGCCCGGGACGCCGAAGTCGAGCAGGCCCTGGCACTGCTCGGTGCAGTACTCGATGCCCAGCTCGACGGCGGCCTCGTCGTCGTCTTCGACCTTGTCGAGCAGCGCGTCGAGGCGCCGCGGGATCCTCGCCCCGCACATCCTCGCAAAGCGCCGGCACTGCGAGGCCGACTTGACCGGCAGCATCCCGGGCACGATCGGCACGGTGATGCCGAGCGCCCGGCAGTCCTCGACGAAGCGGTAGTAGTCCTCGTTGTCGAAGAACAGCTGCGTGATGACCGCGTCGGCGCCGGCGTCGACCTTCTCCTTGAGGTAGTGCAGGTCGCTCTCGCGGCTCTTCGCGCGGGGGTGGATCTCGGGGAAGCCCGCGACCGCGACGGAGAACCAGGCCCGATCGAACGCGACGGCCGCCTCGACGAGCTGGCGCGAGTGGTGGTAGCCGTCGGGGTGCGCGGCCCAGGGCGCGGTGGCTCCCTCCGGCGGGTCGCCGGCGAGCGCGATGATGTTCTCGATCCCGCCGTCGCGCAGCCGGCGCAGGACGCCGTGGACTTGCGACCTCGGCTGGTTGACGACGGTGAGGTGGCACATCACCTCCAGCTCGGTGTCGTCGTGGATGCGCTGCACGAGCTCGACGGTCCTGTCCTGCGTCGAGCCGCCCGCGCCGTAGGTCACCGAGCAGAAGTCGGGGTTGAGCGTCTTGAGGATCTCGATCTCCGAAAAGAGGTTGTCGACGCCCTCGTCGCTCTTCGGCGGGAAGAACTCGATCGAGAAGGTCAGCCCCTCGCGGGCGTAGATGTCACGCAGCTT
>DASZOA010000238.1:0-3031 GCA_035551055.1 Solirubrobacteraceae bacterium | reverse complement strand
CTCACCGGGGCCGGTCCGCAGACCCTCGTCAGCGAGCTCGGCGTGTTCGACTTCCCCGACGGGCGGATGCGGCTGCGCGAGCTGTTCACCGACGTCGAGGTCGACGACGTGCTCGCCGCCACCGCCTTCGAGCTCGACGTGGCCGCCGACGTGCGCACGGTCGCGCTGCCGCGCGACGAAGAGCTCGCCGTCCTGCGGTCGGTCGACCGGCTCGACGTGCGCCGCACGGAGTTCGGCGCACGCGAGCTGGAGCGCCGCTTCGCCCGGTCCGGTCACGACGCCGCCTGCCCCTGCTGCACATGAGCGAGCGACGTCGTCTCCTCGTCGTGGGCGGGGTCGCCGCCGGGATGAGCGCGGCGGCGCGCGCCAAGCGCCTCGAGCCGGAGCTCGACGTCGTGGTGTTCGAACGCAGCGGCTTCTGCTCGTACACCGCCTGCGGGCTTCCCTACCACGTCGGCGGCGTCATCGCCGACCACCGCGCCCTCGTCATGCGAACGCCGGCGCAGTTCGCCGAGGACGGCGTCGCCGTCCACGTGCGCCACGAGGTGACCGAGATCGATCCCGGCGCGCGCAGGCTGCGCGTCCGCGCCCTCGACGGCGGGCGCGAGCGCAGCGAGCCATGGGATGCGCTCGTGCTGGCCGCGGGCGCCCGCCCGGCGGGAACGGCGATGCCGGGCGCGCGGCTGCCCGGCGTCTTCACACTGCGCACGATCGAGGACGCCCAGGCGATCCGCGCCTGGATCGACGCGGCCGGCGTGCGCGACGCGGTCGTGATCGGCGGCGGCTACATCGGACTGGAGATGGCGGAGGCGCTGCGCCGGCGCGGGCTCGCGACGACGGTCGTCGAGCGAGAGGACCACGTGCTGCCGCTCGTCGACGCGGACATTGCCGGCGACATCGCCGGTGAGCTCGAGGCGCAGGGCGTCGAGCTGCGCTGCGCGACCGCGGTCGAGGAGATCGCCGGCGACGAGCGCGTCCGGGCGGTCGTCGCGGGCGGTCAGGCGATCGCGGCGGACGTCGTGGTCATCGGCGTCGGCGTGCGTCCCGACACGGCGATCGCGGCGGCGGCCGGCGTGCCGCTCGGCCCGCACGGCGGCATCATCGTCGACGCGGCGATGCGGACGGGCGTCGATGGAATCTGGGCCGCCGGCGACTGCTGCCAGACGCGCCACCTGCTGCACGATCGGCCGGCGTACGTCCCGCTCGGAACCACCGCCAACAAGCAGGGCCGCGTCGCGGCCGCGGGCGTGACGGGAGGCGATGAGGCCTTCGCCGGCGTCCTCGGCACGGCCGTCGTGAAGGTCTGCGACCTGCACGTCGGCCGCACGGGCCTGAGCGAGCGCGACGCGCGGGACGCCGGACTCGATGCGGTCTCGGCGTCGGTGACCCATCTGTCGCGGGCGCGCTACTACCCCGGCCACCGGCCGCTGCGCGTCAAGCTCGTCGCCGAGCGCGCCTCCGGGCGCCTGCTCGGCGGGCAGCTCGTCGGGCGCGAGGGCGTCGCCAAGCGCGTCGACGTCGTCGCGGCGGCCCTGCACTCGGGCGCGACCGCCGACGAGCTGGCGCAGTACGACCTCTCCTATGCGCCTCCGTTCGCGCCGGTCTGGGATCCCGTGCTGCTCGCCGCGCGCAAGGCGGCCGAGCGCAGCGCACGCGCCGCCCCCCTGCCGGAGGCGGTCTCGTGAACGGGCTGCGCCGCGTCTTCGATCCGCGCAGCGTCGCGGTCGTCGGGGCCTCCGACGAGCCCGGCAAGCTCGGCGCGACGCTCATGGGCAACCTCGAGCGCTTCACGGGCGACGTCGTGCCGATCAGCGCGCGGCGCGAGACCGTCTTCGGCCGGCGGGCCTACCGACGACTGCGCGACGTGCCCGGCGGCGTCGATCTCGCCGTCGCCGCGGTCCCCGCCGACGCCGTGCCCGACGTCGTGCAGGACGCGGCCGCGGCGGGGGTCGGCGCCGTCGTCGTGCTGTCGGGCGGTTTCGCCGAGACCGGCGAGGCGGGCGGCGAGCTGCAGGCCCGCGTCGTCGCGGCGGCGCGCGCCGGCGGCGTGCGGATCGTCGGGCCCAACTGCTTCGGCGTGCAGAACTGCGCGACCGGCCTGAACGCCTCGATGGCCGCCGGCACGGCGGATGCCGCCGGCGGGATCTCCCTGGCGACGCAGTCCGGCGCGTACGGGATGGCGGTCTACATGCTCGGCGTCGAGCAGCGGATGGGCTTTGCGAAGGTCTACGCCGCCGGCAACAAGGCCGACATCAGCGACGCCGAGGTGCTCGCACATCTGGGTTGCGACGACGCCACCCGGGTGATCTGCTTCTTCGTCGAGTCGCTGGCCGACGCGCGGGGCTTCCTCGACGTCGCATGGGAGGTCAGCGCGCGTAAGCCGGTCCTCGTCACGAAGACGGGCCGCACGGACGCGGGCGCGCGCGCCGCGCTGTCGCACACGGCCGCGCTCGCCGGCGACGCGGCGGTCTGGAGCGCCGCGCTCGAGCAGTCCGGTGTGGTCGTCGCCACCAGCGGTCTGGAGATGATCGACGGCGCGCGCGCGCTGGACTGGCAGCCGACTCCGCGCGGACCGCGCGTGGCGATCGTCACGAATTCCGGAGGGACCGGCGTCGAGCTGAGCGACCTGCTCAGCGAGCAGGAGCTCGAGGTGCCCGAGCTGTCCGAAGGCCTGCAGGCCGAGCTGGGCGAGGCGCTGCCGCCGTTCGGCAGCGCGCGCAACCCGGTCGACGTCACGACGGCGTGGGCGCGCTTCGAGGAGCTCTACCCGCTCGCCGTCGAGCGGCTCGCGCGCTCCGGCGAGGTCGACATCGTCGTACCGGTCCTCCTGCAGCGCTCGGCGATGGACGCGGCGGTCGTCGCCGCGGTGCGCGATGCCGCACTGCGGCTGCGCGAGGACGGCGTCGAGGTTCCCGTCTACGTCTGCTGGGTCGCGCCCTCGGACGCGCGCGCGAACGCCGACCTGTTGCACGAGGCGCACGTGCCGACGTTCGAATGGCCGCAGCGCACCGCCCGCGCCGCCGGGCTGGCC
>DASZOA010000237.1:0-2791 GCA_035551055.1 Solirubrobacteraceae bacterium | reverse complement strand
GGCGGCGCCTCTCGCCGCTGGCGGCGCTGGGCCTGGTCGCCGTGCTCGCGGGCGTCGTGGTCGCGATCGCGCTCGCCAGCGCGGGCGACGGCGGCCGCGAGACGGCGACGAGCACGCCGCGCCAGACGCAGGCCCCGCGCGACCGCAGCGAGACGCAGGCCGCTGCGCCCGCGACGCCGCCCGCCGACGGCGAGTCCGCGCAGACGGCGGCGCCGCCCGCCGGACAGGACCCCGAGGCGCTCAACGAGCAGGGCTTCCAGCTCAACCAGGCGGGCAACTACGCCGCGGCGGTCGAGCCGTTGCGCGCCTCGGTCGAGGGCTATCGCGAGGCCGGGCGCAGGGACGAGATCGGCTACGCGTACGCGCTGTACAACCTCGGCGTCGCGCTGAACCGCTCGGGCAACCCCGAGGCCGCGATCCCGGTGCTCGAGGAGCGCCTGCAGTACAACAACCAGCGCGGCGTCGTGCGCCAGGAGCTCGCGGACGCGCAGTCCAAGCTCGGCGGCGACGAGAAGAAGGGCCGCGGCGAGGACAAGGACGACGACTGACGGCGCCGGTGCGGGTTAGGGCGCCGGGCGCCGCGCGGGCGCCGGCGGCGGCGCGGGCGCCGGCGCGGGCTGCGGCGGATGCGGGGCGCGCCGTGCGGGCGGCGGGTAGCCGTCGCCGAGACGGGCGGGCTCGCGCAGGCGCACGCGGCTGCTGCCCGCATCGGGCAGGGGCAGCGGCAGCGGTTCGCGCGTGCCGCCGCCGCCGTCGGGCGGGCGCGGCGGCGGGGGCGGATCGTCGCCGCCGCCGCCCCAGCGGCGGCGCCAGTTGGCGCGCTGCTCGCCGTCGAGGAGCGCCCATACGAGCATCACGCCGCCGATCACGTGGACGACGAACACGAGCGCCAGCGCGGTGATCTCCTCAACCTGTCCAGCGGGCATCGCGCTCCCAGCCTACCCTTCCTGTCGAGCAGTCATCCCAGCTCGGCGCGCACGCGCAGCAGCGCGAGGACGGCCTCGGCGGCGAGCGTGCCCTGGTCGCGCGTCCCGCCGCCGCTGCGCTCGATCGCCTGCTCCATCGTCTCCACGGTCAGCAGCCCGAAGCCGCACGGCACGCCCGTGCGCAGCGCGACGTCCTGGATGCCGCGCGCGGCCTCGCTGCAGACGTGGTCGTAGTGGCTCGTCTCGCCGCGGATGACGGCCCCGAGGCAGACGATGCCGTCATAGCGTCCGGTCTGCGCGGCCAGCTGCGCCGCCAGCGGCAGCTCGAAGGCGCCGGGCACCTCGTAGACGTCGACGGCGTCCGCGCCCGCCTGCTTGAAGACGTGCCTGGCGCTCGCCACGAGGCGCTCGGCGACCTCGGCGTAGAAGTACGCGACGATGAGCGCGTAGCGCGTCGAGGCGTCGTCGGCCACTACGCGGCCCCCCCGCCGTGCGCGTCGCGCTCCTCCTCGTCGTGGAGCATCTCCTTGTCGACGTCGAGGCCCTGATGGTGCAGCGTGTGCCCCAACCGCTCGCGCTTGGCGCGCAGGTAGTCCTCGTTGTGCGGGTTGGGCACGTGCTCGATCGGCAGCTGCTCGCTGACCGACAGGCCGTAGCCCTCCAGGCCGCGGATCTTCTTGGGATTGTTGGTCAAGATCCGGATCGACGTCAGGCCGAGGTCGACGAGGATCTGGGCGCCGATGCCGTAGTCGCGCAGGTCGGCGGGCAGCCCGAGCTCGAGGTTGGCCTCGACGGTGTCCAGGCCGCCCTCCTGCAGCTTGTAGGCGCGCAGCTTGTTGAGCAGCCCGATCCCGCGGCCCTCCTGCGACAGATACAACAGCACGCCGCAGCCCTCGCGCTCGATCATCGCCAGCGCCGACTCCAGCTGCTCGCCGCAGTCACAGCGCAGCGAATGAAACACATCGCCGGTCAAACACTCCGAGTGCACCCGCACGAGCACGTCGCCGGCGCCGTCGACCTCGCCCTTGACCAGCGCGACGTGGTGCTTTCCGCCGACCAGCTCGCGGTAGCCGACCGCCTCAAACTCGCCAAAGCCGGTCGGCAGCCGCGTCGCCACGACGCGCTCGCCGCGCTTGTCATGGCGGCGACGGTAGGCGATCAGATCGGCGACGGTGACCATCTTCAACCGATGACGCGCGCAGTAGCCGACGAGGTCATCCACGCGCGCCATCGTCCCGTCGTCGTTCATCACCTCACAGATCACCCCGGCCGGGTTCAGACCGGCCAGCCGGGCCAGGTCGACGGCCGCCTCCGTCTGACCGGCGCGCTCGAGCACCCCGCCCGCCCGGCTTTTGAGCGGAAAGACGTGGCCGGGCTGGACGAGATCGCGCGGCGAGCTCGCCGGATCGATCGCCACCTGGATCGTGCGCGCGCGGTCGGGCGCCGAGATGCCGGTCGTCACGCCCTCGCGCGCCTCGATCGAGACCGTAAACGGCGTCTCAAACGGCGACTCGTTCTTGGCCGCCATCAGATCAAGGCCCAGCTCGTCGCAGCGCTCGGGCGTCAACTACAAACAGATCAGGCCACGCCCCTCCTTGGCCATGAAGTTCACCGCCTCGGGCGTGGCGAACTGCGCCGCCATCGTCAGATCGCCCTCGTTCTCGCGATCCTCGTCATCGCAGACGACGACCATCTTGCCCTGGCGGATGTCCTCCAGCGCCTCATCGATCGTCGCGAACGGGCTGCGCGTCGTCGGGCTCACGACTCCAAGCTTGCCAAACCCGGCGGTTCGCCGGGGTGCTGGGGGTGCGGGCGGACGTGCGCCGCGCTCGGTGAGGGTAGTCCGGCGGCGTGAGCGTCGACGC
>DASZOA010000236.1:0-1951 GCA_035551055.1 Solirubrobacteraceae bacterium | reverse complement strand
GGGGAGCGCATCCACGCGCGCACGATCTCCTGCGGCGTCGCCCGCTCGCCCGAGCCCCAGGCGATGTTCTCGCCGAGCGACCAGCTGGCGAGCCGGCCGCGCAGGTAGCTCGTGCCGCCGCGCACGCGGCTGGTCAGCGTGCTGCCCTGCGGGCAGACGTGGTCGAAGAAGCGCATCCGGACCATCTTGGCGCTGTAGGCGCGCGCGGCCCGCGCGAGCTGGCGGTCGGACGACAGCCGCGGCCGGCCGCGGCGCCTGCGCTCGACGTTCAGCAGGCACAGGGTGGCCGTCTCGACGCGGTCGACGTTGTCGGCGGCGGGGAGCAGCCCGGCGTCGGCGCAGCGGGCGGCCGCCGAGGCCGAGCCGGGCAGCGCGAGCGCGACGCCGGCGAGCAGCGCCGGGAACAGCAGCTTGGCGATCCGTGCCATGCGGGGCGGATCGGCGCTGCGCCGATCGTCCGGCAGGCGCGCGAGCGCAAGCTGGACGGTCGGCCGATGCGGGCGTCCAGGCGCGCGTGGACGCTCCCCCTTCGCGCTCGGTGCCGCCAGGCCCTACCGTTCAGCGCACAGCGGGACGTGGCGCAGCCTGGTAGCGCGTCGCCTTTGGGTGGCGAAGGTCGCCGGTTCGAATCCGGCCGTCCCGATTCGCCGGGCAGCGGGTCCGGCGCGAGCCCCGGTAGCTCAGCTGGATAGAGCAGCGGACTTCTAATCCGCAGGTCGCAGGTTCGAATCCTGCCCGGGGTGCTGGGAAAGGCCCTGATGCGTGCGCGCCGCGCGGCCGCATGATCGCGAACGCACGCGTGCGGCGCCGGCGCTGGGGGCGCCCGTCGGAAAGCCCCGACCGCGGCGGGGGTTTGGACGTTGCGTCCATGGTGTGGACGCTCGAGCCACAACCCCCACGACCGCGCTCCCTGGTCGCCCGGCCGGCCCGCGGAGCTCGTGTTCGCATAGCTCGCCGAGGAGCGGGGATGATCCGGCTACGCGTTAGTGGAGCGGCTCTGCGGCGTGGATGTCCGCTTCGAAGAACGGCTCGTAGCGCGGCGTGCCGTACCACCAGCCGGCGGTCAGGCGGCTGGGGATCGTGATGTCGCCGAAGCGCTGCTCGGCGTGCACGTCGGCTCCGCAGGGGATGTAGCCGAGCAGGCCGTGGTCGCCGTTGTCCCAGCGCATGACGCACGAGGAGCGCAGCGCGCCGTCGGCGTCGATGCGGATGTGGACCTCGGGACGCTCGGGCGGCACGTCCCAGCTCGCGACGATCAGATCGTCGGCCTCGGCGCGCCAGGTCACGCCGCGGTCGGGCAGCAGGCTCGCCGGCGCCCATGTCGCCTCGACCGCGGTTCGCCCGGCGGCCGAGCGGGCGGTGTCTTCGTCGGCAGCGTGCACGAGCCGCAGGCGGCCGAGCAGCCGGACGTCCATGCTGCCGACGCCGTCTGCGAACCGGTCGAGCACTCGCAGCAGCGCGATGCCGCGCGGTCCGACGCTGGCCTTCCACGTCAGTGAGCGAGAGTCTCCCTCCCAGACGGCGCGAAACGGCAGCCAGGCGCGCACCTTGATCCGGCCGGACATCTGCAGGCGGACGCCCGGGCTCAGTGGGGCACCGGGGCGCAGTGCGTGCGCGAAGTACCGCCGCACCGGCTCGTCGAGGTGCGCGACGACGCGCGGATCGAACTGCGCGTCGTCATCGACAGGCGCCGCGTTCACGCCACCGCTCGGCCTGCGGCGACGGCAAGCCGGCATCGCATCGTCGGAGATCGTGCCCGCGACGACGATGCGCCAGACACGGTCAGATGCCGGGGCGGGCGGCAGCGTGCGTAGGCGCGTCAGCTGGCTGAGAAGTCTCGTGCGACGCGACGGCGCGCAGCAGCCCAGCCAGACACCAGGCGGCAAGCGTTGCGAGCACGACAAATCCGGCCATCGGTCCGATGACCTCGCGCGCGGTGAACTCGACGTCG
>DASZOA010000235.1:0-2613 GCA_035551055.1 Solirubrobacteraceae bacterium | reverse complement strand
TGCCGTTGCTGACCAACCACGCTCACGTGCTGCTCTGCGTGGCCCGCAATCCGTCGATCCGACTGCGGGAGATCGGCGACTGCGTCGGCGTCACCGAGCGTGCGGCCCACCGGATCGTCGGGGACCTCGAGCGCGAGGGCTACCTCAGCCGCAAGCGCGTCGGTCGGCGCAACCTCTACGAGATCCGCGAGGAGCTGCCGCTGTGTCACGAGCTCGAGGCCCACGTGACCGTGGCGCAGCTCGTCGACCTGTTCAGCGGCGACGATGCCGCCCCGTCCGCCGCGGCCTAGGCGGGCGCCTGCCACCGTTCACGAGCGGCCACCCTGCGCCCAGTCCTCGGCGAGCTTGTGATGGCGCAGCGCGTCGCGTCCCGCCTCGAGGCGGATCCTGACCGCCGCCTCGATCTGCTCGTCTGAGAAGTCGCCCTCGTCCTGCATCTCGCCGATCAGGAGGTCGAGCTGCGTGAGCAGCGCCTCGCGGTATCCGGTCTGCAGCGCGCGGTAGCGCTGCTGGGGGTGCGGCGCGGGCTGGCGCGGCCGGCCGCCGGAGGCTCTGCGCTCGGTCATGTTCGCGCTGCCCGGGAGCCGCCGAGATGGTCCAAGGTCATGGCGAAAGCGTCGCGGGAGCTGCGTCAACTCCTCGTCAAGCCCAGACAAAACGTTGGCAAAACGCGCCGGCAGATCGCGGCGCACGGTCGCCGCCTACGCGCGGCCGAGGATGCGGCGCGCCAGCAGGCGCCGGGTCGGCCGGCCCGACCCGGAGCGCAGCTGGCGCACGCGCAGCCGCAGCAGCTCGGCGGCGGCGGCGGTCGGGAGGAACGGGTCGGCGACGACGCGATCGTCGTCGAGCCCGAGCGCCGCCCAGATCGCGCGGTCTACGACGGCGACGAGCACCGGGCCCTCGAGCGGCTCGGCCGAGTCGAGCTCGGCGAGGTCGTGCAGCCGCGGCACGTCGTCGTCGTGCGCGTGCCGGATCGCGATCGGAAGTTGCTCCGCCGCAAGCTCGGGCCCGCCGGCGAGGCGCCAGTCGAAGCGGTCGATCATGTTGCCGAGTTGGTGCAGCACGTGGATCAGGATCCCTCTGTTGTGCGACAGTGGCCGCGACTGTACGATCGAACACCGCGATGTCAATGTCCCACAAGTTCGACGTGTTGGACATCGAGCGTGGCGGCGAGGTCTCGATCACGCAGCAGCTCGTCAGCCAGATCGCGCGCCTGATCGACCGCGGCGAGCTCGGCCCGGGCGAGCGCCTGCCGGCCACGCGCGCGCTCGCCGCCGACGCCGGCATCAACCACCTCACGGCGGTGCGCGTCTACCGCCGGCTCGCCGAGCTCGGCTACGTGACCGCCGCCGTCGGGCGAGGGACGTTCGTGCGCCGCCGCGTGCCGCCGGTCGCCGCCGGCGACGGCGACGCGGGCCGGCCCGCCGACGGCGACGCCGACTGGCAGCTCGGCATGCTCGCGCCGCGCCCCGTCTTCTATGCCGACGAGATGCTGCGCGACTCGCTGCACGCCCCGTTGACGGGCGACGCGATCCCGCTCGGCTCGGGCTATCCCGACCCCGAGCTGTGCCCGTCGGCGGAGCTCGCCGCCCTCGGCGCCGCGATCGGCCGCGACCGGCCGCGCGCGATCACCGACTACCTGCAGGTCGAGGGGCTGCCGGAGCTGCGCGAGCGGCTGGCCGAGCTGGGCCGCGAGGCCGGCTATGCGACGAGCGCCGACGAGATCCTCGTCACCACCGGCGCCCGCCAGGCGATCGACCTCGTCGCGCGCGCCGTGCTGTCGCCCGGCGACATCGCGGTCGTCGAGTCGCCGACGTTCGCCGGCGCGCTGGCGTCGTTGCAGGCGACCGGCGCGCGCGTGCTGCCCCTGCCGGTCGACGCCGGCGGCGCGGACGTCGACGCGCTCGAGCGGATCCTCGCGCGTCACGAGATCAAGCTCGTCGCGCTGCAGGAGGCCTGCCAGAACCCGACCGGAGCGGACCTGGCGCCGGCGCGGCGCGCGCGGCTCGTCGAGCTCGCGCGAACGCGCGGCTTCTTCGTCCTCGACGACGGCGTGTACGCCACGACGCGCTTCGACGGCGCTGCCCCACAGCGCCTGCGCGCCGCGGCCCCGGCGCACGTCATCTACGTCGACTCGCTGTCCAAGACGTGCGGCGGCGGTCTGCGGATCGGCTGGATCGCCGCCTGCGGACCGGTCTTCGCCCGGCTGGTCCAGCTCAAGCTCGACAGCGACATCCACACCGCGGCGCTGCCGCAGCACCTCGCCGCCCACCACCTGCGCGGCGATCGCCACGCGCAGCTGCTGGCGCGGACGCTGCCGGTCTACCGCGCGCGGCGCGACGCGCTGCTGCGCGCGCTCGAGCGCCACCTCGCGCACGACGCGACGTGGACGGTGCCCGGCGGCGGCAACCACGTCTGGGTCACGCTGCGCGCCGCGGTCGACGAGCGCGCGCTGTACGACGAGGCGCTGCGCACCGGCGTCACGTTCCTGCCCGGGGGCGCGGTCATGGCCGAGCGGTCGTCGCGCACGACCATGCGCCTGTCGTTCGGGCTCGTCGAGCCCGAGCTGCTCGACGAGGGCGTGCGGCGCCTGGCGGTCGCGCTGCGCGCGGT
>DASZOA010000234.1:0-2776 GCA_035551055.1 Solirubrobacteraceae bacterium | reverse complement strand
CGAGATGCCCGCGTCGGCGAGCTTCTGCTTGCGCCCGGGCGGCGCCTTGCCGTTGTCCTCGCTCGGGCGCTTGGGCTTCGGGCGCAGCGCGCGCGGGATGGGTGGCTTGAGGCTGGCCATCGTTCAGGTTCCGGGCAGCTTTCGCACGCTTGGACGCGCAGGGTAAACGTACTGGCCGATCCCGTCGAGCGGCATTCCCGGGTCGCGCGGCGAGAAGCGCTTGAGCTCGGAGTTGACGCTGAAGCGCGGGCCGAGCTCGAGCGTCCCGTTGCGCACGCGCGTGTAGAAGCGATCCAGCGGGCGCACCGGCGGGCCGCCCGCCACCTTGCCGCCGAAGTCGTAGACGCCGCCGTGGCAGGGGCAGATGAAGCGCCCGGAGGCCGGGACGAAGCGCACCGGGCAGCCGAGGTGCATGCAGCGCGACGAGATCGCGATGTACTCGTTGAACTCGTCGCGCTCGTCGGTGTCGAACTCGGGGTTGTACTTGCGGATGTAGACCGTCGACTTGCCGACGTCGCCGATGCCGGGCACGAGCGTCAGCGTCCGCGGGATGTACGTGTCGTCGGGGAAGTCCCCGACCGGGCCGACGGACTGCCAGCGCGGTTCCTGCTTGTCGAAGACGGGGGCGACGGCGAAGCCGACCGCGGGCAGCGTGAACGCGGCGACGGCGATCCCGCCGGCGGTGTTCACCGTGCTCGTCATGAAGCGCCGGCGGGTGACGGTCTCGCCCTCGAAGGCGCCCGGGAGCCGCTCCTCCTCGGTCGTCCTGCGCTTCTTGGGCTGTCTGCGGTCACGCGCCACGGGCAGACAAATCTAGCGCCCCGAGAACTCCGGCGATACGCCAATCTGCGCGGCTGTGCGGGCTGTTGCAAACCCCGGTCAGCCGGCGGCCCGCGCGGCGCAGGCGCGCAGGGCGTCGGCGGCGCCGGGATCGCCGGCGCGGGCGCGCGCCTTGGCCGCGGCCGTGCAGCCGTCGGCGCCCCAGCCGATCGCCGCCGCGCCCGCCTGCCAGGCGGCGAGCGCAAGCTGCTCGTCGCCCGCGACATGGGCCTGCGCGTTGAGCGCGATGACGTCCGCCAGCTCGGCGATCGCCTCGAGGTCGCCGATCGCCGCCAGCCGGGCGAGGCCGAGCGCGTACAGGCGGTCGCCCGCCAGCAGCGCGAGATCGCGGTCCTCGATCTGCATCGCGCGCGGGCTGCCGTAGTGCAGCAGGCAGCCCTCGAGCACGGCGGTGACGGCCAGCTCGACGTCCTCGCGGTGCGCGGCCGCGCGCGGGCCCGCGGCGGCGAGCGCGACCGGATCGGCTCCGTCGCCGGTTACCGGGTCCGCCGGGGCGGCGGTCATGATCGCCGCCAGCGGGCTGCCGCTCTCGCGCACCGCCTCGCGCAGCCGCGCGATCGCGTCGCTCATCACGCGATCTCCGCGAACGCGGCCGCCGCCGCCGCCACCGTCCGCTCGACGTGCTCGGCGTCGTGGGCGAGCGAGGGAAACCACGCCTCGAACTGCGACGCCGGCGCGTAGACCCCGCGCGCGAGCAGCCCGCGACACCAGGCGGCGTAGGCGTCGAGGTCGCACGCGCGCGCGCCGGCGTAGTCCTCCACGGGCTGGGCGCTGAAGAACACGGTCAGCAGCCCCGTCCGCGACACGATCCGGACGTCCTCGCGCCCGGCCGAGCGCGCGGCCTCGGCCAGCCCTTCGGCGAGCGCGCTCGTCGTCGCGGCGAGCTTGACGTACGGCTGCTCGCCGTCGAGCAGCGCAAGCGTCGCCAGGCCCGCGGCGACGGCGAGCGGGTTGCCCGACAGCGTGCCCGCCTGGTAGACGTCCCCGGCCGGCGCGACGCGCTCCATGAGCTCCCGCGAGCCGCCGTAGGCCGCCGCCGGCAGCCCGCCGCCGATGATCTTGCCCATGACCGTCAGGTCGGGCACGACGTCGCACAGCTCCTGCGCGCCGCCGGGCGCGACGCGGAAGCCCGAGATGACCTCGTCGAAGACGAGCAGCGCGCCGGTCTCGTCGGCGCGGTCGCGCAGCAGCTCGAGGAAGCCCTCGGCCGGCGGCACGAGCCCCATGTTGGCCGGCATGGGCTCGGCGAGGATCGCGGCGAGCTCGTGCTGCTCGGTCGCGGCGAGCAGCGCGTCGCGGTCGTTCCAGCCGACGACGATCGTGCTCGCAGCGACCTCCTCCGGCACCCCCGGCGAGGCCGGTATGCCCTGCGTCGCAAGCCCGCTGCCGGCGTCGGCGAGCAGTCCGTCGACGTGGCCGTGGTAGGCGCCGGCGAACTTCAGCAGCTTCGTGCGGCCGGTCGCCGCGCGGGCGAGGCGGATCGCGCTCATCGAGGCCTCGGTGCCCGACGAGGTCATCCGCAGCATCTGCACGCCCCGAACGCGGCGGCTGACCTCCTCGGCGAGGTCGCCCTCGCCCGCCGTCGGCGCGCCGAATCTCGTGCCGCGCGCCGCGGCCTCGGTGACGGCCGCCACGATCTGCGGATGCGCGTGGCCGCAGATCAGCGGCCCCCACGAGCAGACCCAGTCGACGTACGCGTTGGAGTCGACGTCGAACAGCTCCGCGCCGTGCGCCCATTCGACGAACAGCGGGTCGCGACCGATCGAGCGCATCGCGCGGACCGGCGAGTTCACGCCCCCCGGCAGGTATGTGAGCGCGCGGGCGTACAGCGCCCGCGAGCGCGTGTCGCGCAGCGAGACGGTCACGCGCCCGCGTACTGCGCTTCCCAGTCCTTGAAGTCCTCGGTGAAGTACAGCAGGCGGATCTTCTTGAACTC
>DASZOA010000233.1:0-2732 GCA_035551055.1 Solirubrobacteraceae bacterium | reverse complement strand
CTGCGTGAACCTCTATCCGTTCGAGCGCGGCGTCGCCCGCCGGCTGCCGCACGGCGAGATCATCGAGAACATCGACATCGGCGGGCCGACGATGATCCGCGCCGCCGCGAAGAACCACGCGTTCGCGGCCGTGGTGACGAGCCCCGAGTCCTACGACGCGGTGCTCGACGAGCTGCGCAGCACCGGATCGCAGCTGTCGATGCCCACGCGCGAGTCGCTCGCCGCCGAGGCCTTCGCCTACACCGCGCGCTATGACACGGCGGTCGCGCGCTGGTTCGCCGAGAAGTCCGAGGACTTCCCGCCGCTGCACGTGCGCGCCTACGAGAAGGTGGCCGACCTGCCCTACGGCGAGAACCCGCACCAGCGCGCCGCCTACTACCACGAGGTCGGCGCGCGGATGCACGTGCTGTCGATGGTCCAGCAGCACCACGGCAAGCAGCTGTCGTTCAACAACCTGCTCGACCTCGACTCGGCGCGCAACATCGTGCGCGACTTCGGCGAGCCCGCGTGCGTCATCGTCAAGCACAACAACCCGTGCGGGGTCGCGCTGGGCGCCGACGCGCGAGCGGCCTACGAGCGTGCCTTCGCGACCGATCCGCTGAGCGCCTTCGGCGGCGTGCTGGCGTTCAACCGGCCGGTCGACGTGGCGACCGCCGAGCGCCTCTCCGAGCAGTTCGTCGAGGTCCTGTTCGCGCCCGGCTACGAGGACGGGGCGCTCGACGTGCTGACCGACAAGCCGTCGATCCGCATCCTCGAGGACAACGAGCGCCGGTCGCCGCTGACCGCCGAGCCGGAGTTCAAGCAGGTCATGGGCGGCCTGCTCGTGCAGGACCGCGACCTCGAGTTCGGCGACCGCACCGAGATGGAGATCGTGACCCGGCGCGAGCCCAGCGACCAGGAGTGGCGCGATCTCATGTTCGCCTGGAAGGTGTGCAAGCACGTGCGCTCGAACGCGATCGTGCTCGCGCGCGAGGAGGCGACGGCGGGCATCGGCGCCGGCCAGATGAGCCGCGTCGACTCGGTGCGCCTGGCGATCGACAAGTCGCGCCTGGAATCGCTCGCCGGCGCCGTGCTCGCCTCCGACGCGTTCTTTCCGTTCTCCGACGGCCCGGAGATCGCGATCGGCGCCGGCGTCACCGCGATGATCCAGCCCGGCGGCTCGCGGCGCGACCCCGAGGTCGTCGAGGCCGCCGACGAGGCCGGCGTCGCGATGGTCTTCACGAGCCGCCGGCACTTCCGGCACTAGTGCAGGGCGTCGAGCGCTTCTCCTCCGGCGGACGCTGGGAGGACGCGTTCGGCTACTCGCGGGCCGTGCGCGCCGGCGACGTCGTGCTCGTAGCGGGCACCACCGCGGTCGACGAGGACGGCATCGTGCGCGGCGTCGGCGACGCCGCGGCGCAGACGGCGTTCGCGCTCGACCGCGTCGCCGCGGCGCTCGCGCAGGCGGGGGCGCGGATGGACCAGGTCGTGCGCACGCGGATGTTCGTGACCGACATCAGCCGCGCCGAGGAGATCGGGCGGGTGCACGGCGAGCGCTTCGGCGCGCACGCCCCGGCCGCGTCGATGGTCGAGGTCGCGGCGCTGATCGATCCGCGGATGCTCGTCGAGATCGAGGCCGTGGCGTACGTCGGTCCGTAGCCGCCGGATCGCCAGCGGCCGCCGGCCCGCGAGCCGGGCGTCCTAGACTGCGCCCAACCGCGCGCCCCCATGGTGTAGCGGTCAGCACGCCAGCCTTTCACGCTGGTAGCGGGGGTTCGATTCCCCCTGGGGGTACTTCGCACTAGACTGACGCCGTGAGGGCCGTTAGCTCAATCGGTAGAGCAAGGGACTTCGGTATGGAGCGCCAGTCGGGAAACCGCTGGTTTGTCGGCAGCTGTTTGCTGGGACCCCCTGAGAGCCCGAGGTACCGCGCGCGGTGACAATCCTCGGGATTGGGCGATCAGCAGGCAACCCCGCAAGGGAGAGCCCTCAGAGGCCATACGCTGCCCACCCTAACGCGGACCGGCGAGGGTGAAGAGATGGTCCAGACCGCAACGCCCCGGCGGCCGGCGAGAGCCGGTGCGGCAGGTTAATCCCTAGGTTCTGGGTTCGAGTCCCAGGCGGCCCACTGCGACCGATGTCGTTCAGCCGACGCCCGGGTTGTCGATGCCGCAGCAGCGTCTAGACTCCGCGCTCATCTGCGCACATGGCGGCGAGCGGGAGCGCCGCGCCCGCGATCATGTCTCGATCGCGCGGTCGCGGCGCCGAACGGGGAAACGGTCGTTGCCAAGCGTGGTCTGAGCCGAGCCCGTACCCCGACTCCCGTTTCCTTGCCGCCCCCGGCCAGCCGACACCGCGGACGCGACCGTAACGACGTAGCGAGCGAAATCGCGGGCGACCTGGCGATGCTGCACGAGCCGGGGTACGGAACGACGGGGATGTTCCGCACGTGCTATGTCGACGACCTCGTCGTCGTCGCCGACGACATCACGCTGACCCCGGCCGAGTGCGAGCTGATGAAGAACGGCCGCGGCGACTGCATCCGAGCCAACCGGATCGCCTTCCAGTACGTCATCGGGCCGCTGTTCGTCTCGCTTGTCGAGCGCGCGACCGGTCGCCGCGTGCTCGCGTTCTCCGGCGAGGTCCACCTCGAGCCGCTGTTCGAGGTCGCGGTCTTCCGCCTGGCGCCCGAGCCAGACGACGGCGCGCCGTCGGCGTGAGGGCGAGGACGCGGGCGCCGCTGACCGCCGCGC
>DASZOA010000232.1:0-2061 GCA_035551055.1 Solirubrobacteraceae bacterium | reverse complement strand
AGCGGGACGACCGCCTTCAGCCACCGCCGGTCGTCCGCCACCAGGAAGACGGCGATGGTGACGACGTACGCCGTGTGCCCGCTCGGGAACAGCGGGTTGCCGGGCCAGACCTCGAGCGCCTTGGCGGCCAGCGTGATCAGGGAGGCGAGCAGCGCCGCGCCGAAGGCCGCAAGGCGGAAGCGCCAGCGGTCGCTTCGGCCCGCACGCGGCGCCAGGAACAGCAGAGCCGTCCAGACGACCAGCAGCAGCTCGGCGACGACCGCCCAGTAGAACTCGGCCGAGCCGACCGCGTGCGCGAGCACCTCCACGACCGTCTCGCTGTCGGACGCCGCGACGCCGTCGGAACCCGCGTGCTCGAGCACCGACGACGGCTACCCGCGCTCGAGCCAGGTGACCGCGCCTCGCGCGAGCCGCCGCGGCACCGTGTGCCCGCCGTCGAACTCGTGATAGGTCACGTCGTAGCCCCCCGCGCGCAGCGCCGGGACGAGACGCCGGCTGCAGCGGTCGATCGGCAGGACGGGATCGCTCACGCCGTGCGTGACGAACACGCGGGGCTGGCCCACCTCGGCCGCCGGCGCGGCGAAGCCGGGTGAGAAGGCGATGAGGTGGGTGAACAGGTCACCGTTGGCGATCCCGAGCGACAGCGCGTAGGACGCCCCGTCGGAGAAGCCGCCGAGCGCGACGCGGGCCGGGTCCACCGGACACGCCGTGAAGACGTGCTCGAGCGCGGCGTCGAGGAACTCGACGTCGGGACCGAAGCCGCCCCGGACGGCGTCCCAGGTCGGGCCTCGCGAGTCCGGCGCCACGACGATCAGGCCGTGCTCGTCGGCGAGGTCGCCGAGCAGCGCCCGCCCGGCCGGCGCCGAGGACCCGGCGCCGTGCAGCAGGACGACGAGCGGGGCGGGACGCGCCGCCGCGGCCGGGACATGCACGATGCCGTCGCGCCCGCGCCCCAGCCCGAGCGGGGTGCCTCCGACGCGCAGGCCCGGCGCGGCGTCGGCGCTCGGACGGGCGCTCAGACGTCCGGCGCGCCGGAGCGCGTCGAGCACGCGCACGTCACGGCTCGCCACGGCGGATGGCCTGCTCGGCGAAAACGATGCCGCCACTCGTACCCGGCGTCGCGCCCGGCCGACACCACACGGCCGGCGAGCCCCCTCGGACAGCGTGCCGCCGGGAAGCGGGAGGATGTGGGCATCGTGACCTCCAGCGACGACAGCTCCGCAGCCGCGCGATGGCGGCGGTTGGTGACCGACCGGCTCGACGAGATGCAGCGCCTGTCGCCGGGCGTGGGGTCGGTCAGCGGATCCTTCTGGGACACGCGCGCCGAGCGGTACGCGACGCAGGCGCGACGGGCGGACGCCGGCGGGGACCCGTTCCTGCGCCGGCTGCGCCGCCTGACCGACGCGTCCAGCAGCGTGATCGACGTCGGCGCGGGCACGGGGCGCTTCGCGCTCGCCCTTGCCGCCGACGTCGGGCACGTCACCGCGGTCGACCCCAGCGCGGCGATGCTCGCCGTCCTGCAACGCGACGCCGAGCGACTGGAGCTTTCGAACGTCACGACGATCCAGGCCACGTGGGAGGACGCGGACGCCGCGACCGCCGACGTCGCGTTCTCCGCGTTCGTGGCCCCGCTCGTGCCGGAGGCCGTTCCGTTTCTCGCGAAGCTCGACGCCGCCGCGCGCCGCCGCGTCCTGCTGTACCTCGGGGCGTACTCCGCCGACGCGCTGCTCGATCCCCTGTGGCGCCATTTCCACGACGCGCCGCGGGCGCCGGGGCCGACCTACCTCGACGCGCTCGCAGTCCTGCGCGAGCTCGGCATCGAGCCGTCGGTCAAGGTCGTGGAGATCGCGAACCACAGGCGCTTCGCGACGCTCGACGAGGCGGTCGAGCACTACCGCGACTGGCTGCTGCTGAGCGATGCGCCCGACGTCCGGCGCGAGCTCCAAGGGCTGCTGGCGGCCTGGCTGCTCGGCCGCCGCGGGGCGCTCAGGTCCCCACTGCGGACGCTGCCGGCGGCGATCCTCGAATGGAGGCCGCGGGCGCTTCGGTGACGCGCGCCGC
>DASZOA010000231.1:0-7759 GCA_035551055.1 Solirubrobacteraceae bacterium | reverse complement strand
CGCGGCGGCCTTCGGCGGGCTGTGGCTCGCGCTGATCGGCTGGTTTCTGACGGTCACCGCGCGTGCCGAGGCGCTCCAGCAGCAGGCGCGCGAGCGGCTCGGAGGCATCCGCGTGGCCGAGCTCATGGCGCGCGACCCGGTGTCCGTCGATCCGGACGTCACGGTCGGCGCCTTCATGGACGAGGTCGCCCGCCGGACGCGCTACACGACCTATCCCGTCATCGAGGGCGAGCGCCCCGTCGGGCTGCTGACGTTCGGCTGCGTGGCGGAGATCCCGCGCGAGCGCTGGGACCGCAGCGACGTCCGCGAGTGCATGCTGCCGCGCGAGCGCGTCCCGGTGCTGTCGCCCGACGAGGACGCCGCGGAGGCGCTCGTCAAGCTGTCGGGCTCGGGCGTCCACCGCGCGCTCGTGGTCGACGGGGAGCGGCTCGTCGGCCTGCTCTCGATCACGGACCTCATGCGGGCGATGCAGCTCGGTCCGCTGAACGACGCACGGCGCGACGACCGTCGGGCGGCCGTGTAGCGCACCGGCCGCCCGCGCCCGTGCCCCCGCCTCAGCGCGGCGCGCGCAGCCCGAACGGCGGGCGCACACCGCGCGCGCGCTTGGCCTGCACGACTGCGCGCCGGCGGCGCGCCGCGGGCAGGGCGCGCACGGCGGCGCCGTAGGCGCGCAGCAGGTGGCGCTCGCGCAGCAGGACGTGTCCGAGCGCGAGCAGCTCGTACAGCGCGATGCGGTGCAGATCGCCGCGGACGTCCGACCAGGCGTCGTTCTTGGCGATCATGAGCAGCCGGTTGCGGAACTGCAGGCGGCGGTGCGCCTCGGGCAGCCCGTCGCGCGTCGTCGGCGAGTAGAAGCGCATGTGCCACGCGACTGCGCGCGGCTCGTAGATGCAGCGCCAGCCCAGCAGCCGCGCGCGCCACGCGAGGTCGACGTCGGAGGCCCACAGCTCGAGGTCCTCGTCGAGCACCTCGCCGCCGACCGCGCACGCCTCGAGCACCTCGCGGCGGTACAGCACGCACGCGCCGTCGGCGCCGAAGACCTCGGCCGCCTCGGCGTAGCGCGACGCGGGCTCGTCATGGCCCACGAGCGTGTTCTTGCGCCGCCGGTCGACGACCATCCCGGCGGCGTCGAGGCGGTCGAGCCGGTCGCCGCTCTCCATTCCCGTCGCGCGCAGCAGCCGCGGCGCGACCGAGCCGACGCCGCGTTGCGACAGCCGCGGCCGTGCGGCGGCGAGGAAGCCCGCGTCGAGCACGCAGTCGGCGTTGAGCAGCAGCACCGCGTCGCCCTCGGTCGCGACGATCCCGGCGTTGATCGCCCCCGCGTAGGAGACGCGCTCGGGGAGGCCGAGCACGCGCGCGCCGCACGCCTCGGCGACCGAGCGGGTGGCGTCCGAGCAGGCGTTGTCGACGACGACGACGTCGGCGCCCGGCTGCGCCACGGCGGCCGGCAGCGAGCGCTCGAGCAGGTGCGCCTCGTCGACGCTGAGCACGATCACGGTCGTACGCGCGACCGGCTCGCTCGCGCGGCGCTCGGCCCCGCCGGCTGCGCCGATCACGTCAGCAGCTCCTCGTAGACCGCGGCGGTCAGCGCGCCGCTCGCCGCCCACGACAGCCGCGCCGCCCGCTCGCGACCGAGCCGCGCCAGCTCGGCGTGACGGGCGCGGTCGTCGACGACGCGGCGGACGGCGTCGACGATGTCGCGGACGTCGAGCGGGTCGAAGTACTCGGCCGCGTTGCCGCCGGTCTCGGGCAGCGCCGTGGCGCGCGACGCGACGACCGGCACGCTGCGCGCCATCGCCTCGACGAGCACCAGCCCGAAGCCCTCGTACAGCGACGGGTGCACGAGCGCGTCGGCGCCGCGCATGAGCGCATCCAGGCGCCGGTCGGAGAGGTAGCCGGTCACGCGCACGGGCGCGCCGCCGGCCGCCGCGCGCACGCGCTCGGCCTCCGGGCCGCGGTCGACGCCGGCCAGGACGAGCCGGTGCCCGAGGCCCTCGCGGCGCAGGCGGCGGAACGCGTGCACGAGCCGCATGAGGTTCTTCTTGGGCCGCAGGTCGCCGACCGCGAGCAGGTACGGCCCGTCGTCGGGCACCGGCTCGTCGCCGATCGGCAGCGAGGGCGCGTTGGGGATGATCCGCACCCGCGCCTCGTCGACGTCGTAGCGGCGCACCACGTCCGCCGCGGTATAGCCCGACACGCAGATCACGCGCTGCGCCGAGCGGGCCGCGCGGCGCGTGAACGTCCGGTACTTCCAGCCCGTCCGCCTCGAGAAGTCGCCGGGATAGACCTCGAAGGCGAGGTCGTGGATCGTCACGACGCCCATGCACGGCCGCGCGATCGGCAGAAAGCAGTTCGGCGCGTGGACGAGGTCGGCCCCCTCGCGGCGCAGGCGCACCGGCAGCTCGACCTGCTCGAAGAACAGCTCGGGCCCGCGGCCTCCCTGCGCGACGACGCGGTACTCCAGGCCCGGGCGCGGCGGCAGCGCATCGACGAGCTCGCGCACGTAGCGCGACCAGCCGCGCGGCTGCGGATCGAATGCGTCGCGCGCGTCGATGGTGACGATCGCCACCTCGCAACGATCTCATGCCGGCGGTAGCTTGCGGCGGATGGGCGCCCACGTGTTTCGCTCGGACGACCGCCGCTCGGCGCTCGAACGCGCGCGCCGACTCGCGCTGCAGGGCGCGAGCCTCGCGCGGCTCCCGCGGCCCGTCGCCGCGTTCTGGCTGCGCGCGCTGGGCCGCGCGCAGACCGAGCGCGACACCTGGAGCATCGACGTCGCCTGCCGGCCGGCCGAGCTGCGCGTCCTGCTCGACGCGATCGCCGGCGCCCGCCGCGTCGCGGAGATCGGCACGGCGGCGGCGTGGACGACGTGCTGCCTGACGCTCGCGCAGCCGGGGCGCGAGGTGCACTCCTGGGACGTCGAGGCGCATCCCGAGCGCGACCGCTACCTCGCGCTGCTATCGGACGCCGATCGCGCGCGCGTGCACCTGCACGACCGCCCCGGCGGCCGCGGTCCGGCCGACCCGCCGCCCGTCGACGCCGTCTTCATCGACTCCTCGCACGAGTACGAGGAGACGATCAGCACGTTCCGCACCTGGGAGCCGGCGGTGGCGCGCGGGGGGATCGTGGCCTTCCACGACTGGCAGGACGCCGCCTATCCGGAGGTCACCGCCGCGGTCCGCGACCTCGGCCTGCGCGGCGAGGCGCGCGGGCACCTGTTCGTCTGGCGCAAGGACGGCCGGTAGTGGCTCCGAACGGGCGGAACGTACCTGCGGGAGGAACCACTAGGATCGTGCCCGTCGTGCCGGACCTAACGGAAGCCGCGAGATCGCAGTTGCAAGCGCGCCAGTCGAGGATCTTCGAGCTGCCGATCGAGCTTGGCCATCCCGACGAGCTGCTGGCCCGGATCGTCGGCTGGGTCGGCAGCGCGGGTCCCACGAAGCGCGTCATGTACGTCAACGCGCACGTCCTCAACCAGTCGCGCGAGGATCGCGCGCTGCGCGCGGCGCTCGAGGAGGCCGACCTCGTCTACTGCGACGGCTACGGCGTGCGACTGGCGGCGAAGGCGCTGAGCACCGAGATCCCGCACCGGTGGACCGGCGCGGACTGGATCTGGGACCTCGCCGCGCTCTGCGAGCAGCGCGGCAGCTCGGTCTACCTGCTCGGCTGTGAGCCCGGTGTCGCAGCGCAGGCCGGCCAGCGCCTGCGCCGCGCGCACCCGCGGCTGCGCGTCGTCGGCACGCATCACGGCTACTTCGAGATCGGCTCGGGCCACGACGAGCGCGTCATCGAGGACATCAACGCGCGCCAGCCGGACATCCTGCTCGTCGGGATGGGCACGCCGAAGCAGGAGCTCTGGGCGCAGCGCACGGTCGACCGCCTCAACTGCGACGTGCTGTGGAGCGTCGGCGCGCTGTTCGACTTCGTCTCGGGCCGCATGCCGCGCGCCCCGGCGTCGTTGTCCGACAACGGCCTGGAGTGGATCTTCCGCCTGGCGATCGAGCCCAAGCGGATGTGGCGGCGCTACCTCGTCGGCAACCCGGTCTTCCTGAGCCGCGTCGTGGCGCAGGCCCGCCAGCGCCACGACGCGGTCCGCTGAGCCGCGCGCTGACGGCCGTCGCCCGTCCCGACGACCGCGGGGATCTGCGGCGGAGTGCTCCGGCCGGACGCTCGGCATCGCATGCTCGAGTGACACCTCAACGCCTGGCCCGGCGCGAGGCGTCGCTCGATCACGCATCTCGTGCGCGAGGGACACCTCGACAAGCCCCAGCGCCTCAGGTGTCACTCGAGCATCCCACGGCCCCGCGCGCGGCGCGGCGGACCGCGCCTACCGCTCGGCGCGCGGGTCACCAAGCGGGTGCTGCCGGGCCACGATCGGCGCGCGCGCCGGATCGACCACGTCCGCGCCGCTGCCCTCCAGGAGCTCCTCGAAGGCCTCGCAGCCCTGCGCGCGCACGAACTGCGCCTCGGCCGCCGTGATCGGCACGAGCCAGAGGACGACCACGCGGCGCTCGGACTCCTCGTCCTCGAACACCTCGAAGCCCGGACCGAACGGGTACGGCGGCAGGACGAGCAGGTGGTCGGCCTGCGAGGCCGCGGTCCACGGGCGCCCAAGCGCGAGCAGGCTGCCGACGCCGAGACCGGGATGCGCGTCGGCGTTGACGATCGCGACCGCGGCGAGCATCTCCACGAGCGCCGGGTCCGGCGCGGGCGCGAGCAGGACGTACTCCGCGCCGTCCTCCCCGTAGCCGGCCGCCTCGGCGGCGCCGCATGTCGCGTAGACCCACGGCCGCCGGGGCTGCGCGGGAGCGATCCGCCGCACCCGAAAGCCGGGCAGGCGCTGCTCGACGCCCGCGCGCGCCGGCACGATCTCCTCGTGCGCGCTGTCGGCCCAGAAGCGCTCCAGGTGCTCGGCGAAGCCCACCCCGCGCATCGTCACACACCGACGGCGCCGCCGGCACTTCGTAGGCTCTTATCCAACCGTGCTGTGCTGGTCGCAGGAGCAGCTGTCATGAAGGTCCTCGTAGTCGACGACGAGCCGGGCGTGCGCGCCGCGCTGCAGCGCGCGCTCGCGCTCGAGCACTACGACGTGCGGCTCGCCGAGGACGGCCAGCAGGCGCTCGACACGCTCGCCGAGGGGACGGTCGACGCGATCGTGCTCGACGTGATGATGCCGCGCGTCGACGGCATCGCCGTGTGTCGCCGACTGCGAGCCGCCGGCGATCGCACCCCGGTCCTCATGCTCACGGCGCGCGACGCGATCGACGATCGCGTCGACGGGCTGGACGCGGGCGCCGACGACTACCTCGTCAAACCGTTCGCGCTGCGCGAGCTCAACGCGCGCCTGCGCGCGCTGCTGCGCCGCGTCGATCCCGGCGGGCCGACGCTCGCCTTCGCGGACCTCGTGCTCGACCGCTCCGCGCACGAGGTCCGCCGCGGCCGACGCCGGATCGAGCTGTCCAAGACGGAGTTCTCGCTGCTCGAGGCGTTTCTCGAGCACCCGCGCCAGGTGCTGACGCGCTCGACGCTGTTCGAGCGCGTCTGGGGCTATGACTTCGGGGCGACCTCCAACGCGCTGGGCGTCTACATCGGCTACCTGCGCCGCAAGACGGAGGAGGGCGGCGAGCCGCGCCTGCTGCACACCGTGCGCGGCGTCGGCTACGTCCTGCGCGACGCATGATGGCGCTGCGCCACCGGCTGACGCTGCTGGCCGCCGCGACCGTCGGCGTCACCGTCGTGCTCGTGTCGGTCGTCGCCTACGTCGTGCTGCGCAGCGAGCTGCGCGGCCAGGTCGACGAGGCCCTGACGGCGCAGTACGTCCAGGTGCGCGACATCGCGCGCCGCTTCGGACCCGGACCGACGCTCGGCTTCCGGATGCCGACGCCGTCGGCGAAGACCGGCGGTCCGAGCGGGCCGGTGCAGGTGCTGAGCGCCGGGGGCGACGTCGTGGCCAGCTCCGAGAGCGACCTCACGGTGCCCGTCGACGCCCGCGACCGCGCCGTCGCCGAGGGCGACCGCCGGATCGCCCTGCGCGACGTCCGCAACCGCGACGGCGTGCACCTGCGCGTCCTGACCGTCGGGCTCGCCGACGGCGGGGCGATCCAGCTCGCACGCAGCCTGACCAACGTCGACGCGACGCTCGCGCGGCTGCGGCTCGTGCTCGCGCTGCTGTGCGCCGGCGGGACGCTGCTGGCCGCGTTCTTCGGGCGGCTGTTCGGGCGCCAGGTCATCCAGCCGGTGAGCGAGCTGACCGCGGCGGCCGAGCACATCACCCAGACCGACGACCTCGGCCGGCGCATCGAGGTGCGCAGCGACGACGAGGTCGGCCAGATGGCGCAGCGCTTCAACGCGATGCTCGACGCGCTCGAGGGCTCGCGCCGGGCGCTGGACCAGTCGGTGCACTCCCAGCGCCAGCTCGTCGCCGACGCCTCCCACGAGCTGCGCACGCCGGTCACCTCGCTGCGCACGAACATCGAGGTCCTGCTCAGCGGCGGCGGCGAGCTCGAGCCCGACGATCGCCGGCGGCTGCTGGAGGACGTCTCCGCCGAGACCGAGGAGCTCAGCGCGCTCATCACCGACGTCATCGAGCTCGCCCGCGGCGACGAGCCGCTGTCCGACGTCGACGACGTGCGGCTCGACGACGTCGTCGCGGAGGCGGTCGCGCGCGCCCGTCGCCGCCGGCCGCAGACGGCGTTCGAGGTCGAGCTCGAGCCGACGCTCGTCGACGGCGTGCCCGAGCGGCTCGGCCGTGCCGTCGACAACCTGCTCGACAACGCCGCCAAGCACGCGCCCGAGGGCACGGTCGTCGAGGTCGCGCTGCGCGGCGGCGAGCTGGCGGTGCGCGACCACGGCCCGGGCATCCCCGCCGACGAGCGCGAGCACGTCTTCGACCGCTTCTTCCGCGGCGCGGCCGCGCGCGGGCGCCCGGGGTCGGGCCTCGGCCTGGCGATCGTGCGCCAGGTCGCAGAGGCGCACGGCGGCGCGATCGCCTTCGAGGAGGCGGCCGGCGGCGGCGCGCTGTTTCGGCTGCGCCTGCCCGCGGCGGTCGACGCGCGCGCCGGCGGCGCGACCGAGCGCGCGCCCGCGGCGACGTAGACGCCGTCGTCGGTGTAGTCGGGCGAAGCCATCGCCCGCGCCTTGATCAGTCAGCCTGGAGCGGAGCTCCGCGCGGCTGCGTGTTGCCGGCGCTTGAGCGCACCGCGTAAAGAGCGTCGGTTCGTCCAGACCACCACGAGAACCCGCGGTCCGCCAGTCCTGCATCTGAGAGTCCCACCAGGGGGCTCGCCACCGGACCACCCGCTGACTCAGGAGATCTGGATGTTGCCCCCACGTACCTGCGCAGTCGCCGTCGCGACGTGTGCGGCCGCCTCGCTCGCGGGCCGTTGGGGCGCCGCCGACGACGAGCCGGCATCGGTGCAGGCGGCGGTGCAGCTGGCGCATCATGCCGCGCTCGACAGCCACGCGGCGCTCACCGCGCGCCGCCGGCGGCGCGCCCACCGGCTGCTGGCGCGCGCGGGTCGGCGCCTGGCCTACTCGCATGCCCTGACGGCCCGTGCTCAGCGACCACGAGCCGGCGAGCTCGACCGCGGGGGCGGCCTTCATCCAGGCGGCATCCAAGGTCGCGCACGACAGCGCGGCGCTCGCGAGGCGCACCCACGGCCGCCTGCGCGCGCACGCCCTGCGGACGTTGCGGCGCCTGTCCCGCCTGCAGGAGGACGTGGCCCTGGAGCGCGCCAGCGCGCGCTCGGCCGGGTCGATC
>DASZOA010000230.1:0-2816 GCA_035551055.1 Solirubrobacteraceae bacterium | reverse complement strand
TCGCCGGCGACGCCGACGGCGACCGGCCGGCGGTCGAGGTCGCGCAGCACGGCACGACGGTCGCCCCCGAGGCGCCCGCCACGCTCGGCCGCGATCTCGCGCTGTCGAGCGACGCCCGTCGCGTCCCGGTCGTCGACGCCGACGGGCGCCTGCTCGGCGTCGTCGCCGTGACCGGCGACCTGCAGTCGTTCTGCGGGACCGGCGACGAGCCTTGATGGCGCGGCGGCGCGGGTCGCGACGACCCGGGCCGCGCCACGCGTCAGTTCAGCGAGCGCGTCTTGCGCGCCGCGACCGTCGCCGGGTGGTCCTTGCCCAGCAGCCGCTCGCTGTCGGCGATGACGCGCTCCTGCAGCTCGCGGCCGTCCTCGATCCGGCCGGCCACGCGGTAGGAGGAGGCGAGCATCGCGCGCGCGCGCAGCGTGTCGAGATGGTCCGGTCCGTTGATGCGCTCGCTCTCCTCGACGATGCGCTCCTCGATGGCGACGGCGTCGGCGACGCGGTCGGCGTTCCACAGCGCGGACGCGAGGTTCGCGCGCGCGTCGAGCGTGTCGGGGTCGTCGGGGTCCAACACACGCTCGCGGTCGGCGACGACCCGGCGCTGGACCTCGACGGCGTCCTCCTTACGGCCGGCGGTGGAGTAGGAGAACGCCAGGTTCGAGCGCGCGGTGAGCGTGACGAGGTGGTCGGCGCCGAGGATCCGCTCGGCGTCCGCGAGAACCTCCTCCTCGATCGCGATCGCCTCGTCGGTGCGACCCGCCGTCCAGAACGTCGACGCGAGGTTCGAGCGCGCCGTCAGCGCCTCGGGGTGCTCCTCGCCGTGAACGCGTGCGGTGTCCTCCACGAGCTCCTCCTCGAGCTCGATCGCCTCGTCGTTACGCCCGGCCTTCCACAGCGCCGTCGCGATGTCGGCGCGGGCGTGCAGCGTGCCGGGATGGTCCGGCCCGCGCTGATCGAGGCTCTTGGCCAGCACCTGGCGCAGCTCGGCGAGCCCGGCCTCGATCTCCTCCTCGCGCCGGGCCCGCGCGTCGTCGGAGACCTGCTGGGGATCGCGCGCGATCTGGTCCTCGCCGCCGAAGATCGGCTGCGTGTCGCTTCCGGGACCGGCGGTCGCGGTCGCCGGCTCGGCGGCGGCGGTCTGCTCGCCGGCGGCGACGTCCTCGGCCGCGCCGGTCGCCTCCGCGCGCCCGGTGTCGGCGTCGGCCGCGGGCACGGCGCGCTGCCGCGCGACGACGCCGCCCTGCCTGCGGGTCACCCTGCTCCTGGTCTTCTTTCCTCGGCTCACGTCACAGCCTCCTCACGTCCGCCACCGCGCTCAAATCTAGCGAGCGCGGGCCGCGTGCCGGGCCGGCGCAGACGTCCGCGACGTCAGGCGATGCTCGTGTGTGCGCGCGCCTCGTCCTCGGCGGCCGCGAACTCGCAGCAGAGGTCCATCAACGGGCCGCCGAGCTCGCGCAGGCGCGCGATCCGCTCGCGCTCCTCGGGCGGCTGGTAGCTGTCGCTGTCGCGCTCGTTGACGTAGGCACCGGCGATCTGGCACAGCAGCGTGGCCTGGTCGCGGGTCAGCGTCAGCGTCGCGCGCGGGCCGATCTGGCGCTCGATCGCCAGCAGGTCGTCGAGCGTCATCAGCGCTCGCAGCTCGAGCACTGCGCCGGCCTCCTCGATGCCGTGCCGGCCGATCTCCTCGCGTCGCCAGGCAAGCGCCTCGCCGAGCGACTCGTTGTCGCCCTGCGCCACGACCGCGTCGCAGACGACGCTGCGTCCGTCGGGTGCGATTCGGTAGCTGCGCTCCATAGACGCGCTGTTACCCATATCGACATGATCGGCACCCGCGGGCGTCAGCGCTATAGACGAAAGGCCGGAATTCGCCCGCCGTGCTTCGCCCGGCGGGCCTATTGCGGAAGCGCAGACCGGCAGGTGTGAAGCACGTCGGCGGCGAAGGCGTCGACCTCGGCGGGCGTCGTATCCCAGGAGCACATGAGGCGCACCTCGCCGGTCCCACCGTCCCACGTGTAGAAGCGCCAGTCGCGCTGCAGCCGCTCCGTGGCGGCGGCCGGGAGCACGGCGAAGATCCCGTTGGCCTGTACGGGCTGGGTCAGCCGCACGCCCGGCACGTCGACGAGCGCCGCCGCCAGGCGCGCCGCCATCGCGTTGGCGTGCTCGGCGTTGCGTCGCCACAGATCGCCCTCGAGCAGCGCGATGAACTGCGCGGCGAGGAAGCGGCCCTTGGAGGCCAGCTGCAGCGTCTGCTTGCGCAGGTAGCGAAAGCCCTCGGCGAGCGCCGGATCCAGGAACACGACCGCCTCGCCGAGCAGCAGCCCGTTCTTCGTTCCGCCGAAGGAGACGGCGTCGACGCCCACGTCGGTGGTGATCGCCCGCAGCGGCAGGCCGAGCGCCGCGGCGGCGTTCGCCAGTCTGGCGCCGTCGACGTGCAGCAGCAGTCCGTGCTCGTGGGCGAAGTCGGCGAGCGCCCGCAGCTCGTGCGTGCTGTAGCGCGTGCCGAGCTCGGTGCTCTGCGCGATGCTGACGACGCGCGGCTGGACGGCGTGCTCGTCCCCGAGACGGCCGAGCTGCCACGCGACGTGCTCGGGCGTGAGCTTCGCGTCGGGCGTCGGGACGGCCTGGAGCTTGACGCCGCCGATCCGCTCGGCGGCACCGCCCTCGTCGACGTTGACGTGGGCCTGCGCGGTGCAGATCGCCGACTCCCACGGGCGGCACATGGCGCGCAGGCACAGCACGTTGGCCGCGCTGCCGTTGAAGACGAGGTAGGAGACGGCCTGCTCGCCGAAGTGCTCGCGCAGCAGCTGCTCGGCGCGTGC
>DASZOA010000229.1:0-5718 GCA_035551055.1 Solirubrobacteraceae bacterium | reverse complement strand
TCCTATTAGAGGCTTCCGCTCGGCGCGAGGAGCAGCAATCACCGAGCTTGAGGACGACGTTCACCTCGGCGATCTCTTCTTGTCTCTATCAGGCCTCCGCTGATCTCAAGCGCTCGTAGCAGCTTCCTGGCAGCAGGAGTTCTCAACGAGTAGCGCGAGGGCGGTCCGCACGAGTAATAGATCGCTTCGCCGCGGCCAGAGGGGAGGAGCTCAATCGTCCCGATCATCATCGGGATTCCGAACACGAAGACTGTTGCGCCAGGAGGCAGCGGCGAGGAGGGCTCGTCTTCGTCGTAGCGGCAGTAGAGGACGCGTGCCACTCCATCACTGCTGGCGCCGAGATCCTCGATCTGAACTTCACGCGTGACGCTCTGAGCATTGCGCTGAATTGCTACCCGCTTCTCCTTCGGTTGCGCAGCAGCAGCGGACGGGCACAGGCCAGCCGCAGGTCCTGGACGCAACGCGACCAAGGTCCCGGCGACAGCGGACAGCCGCGCGGCTAGCTTGGAGCGCACCGTGTTCCCCGCGCCGTTCAGCGCCGAACAAGACGCAGCCGCGCCACGCTCGTGCGACGCGTATCAGCTTGTGCGGTTCGCGCCTCATGTTCGTAACGAGCGCTGCCGATCAAGGCTCCAACCTCAAAGCACGACACCCAGGCCCGCCACGCCGCCACTGACGAGCAGGCCCTCACCATGACCTCCACCTCTCCCTCATCGCCCTCCTTCGCCTACGTCGACTGCGACGTTCCGCCCGAGCAGACGCTCGTGGAGTGGCGTCGCGAGCGCGAGGCCGCTCGCCGTGCCGAGCGCGCAGCGCGGCGGCCCCTGCGCCTGCCGCGCCGGCTCCTCGGTAGGTGGGCGACATGACCGCAAGCGACGCGCTTCGCGAGCTCGAGCGGCTCACGGCCGAGCGCCTCGACGCGATCCAGGCCGGGCTGCGCCAACGCGATCTACATGCGCGTATCGAGCAGGAGCTCAGCGCCGCGCGCAGCGCCTACATCGGCCTCGCCGTGACCGAGATCGCGACGCTGCGCGGCGAGCTCTGGGGCCGGCCGAGCGGCTGACGCCCGCGCGACGAGCGGTTTCGACTCCGAGGCCGCCGACTGGCCGGTCGCTTGCCCTCGGGCGCCCTGGGCGGCGATGCTTACGTGATGGTGCGGGTGGATGTTCGTCTTCTGGGATCGTTCGAGGTTCGCGTAGACGGCGAACGCGTGCCGACGGCCGCGTGGACGCACGGCCGGGCGAGGGATCTCGTGAAGTTGTTGGCGCTGGCGCCCGGGCACCGGCTGCCGCGCGAGCGGGCGGTCGAGGAGCTCTGGCCTCAGCTCGATGCCGAGGCGGGGCTGGCGAATCTGCACAAGGCCGCTCATCACGCTCGCCGCGCGATCGGTCGCCCAGAAGCCGTGGTGTTACGCGAGGGCCAGGTGATGCTGGCACCCGAGGCTCGCGTCGAGACCGACGTCGAGCGGTTCGAGGCACGCGGCGATCCGGATCTCTATGCCGGCGAGCTGCTGCCCGACGATCGCTACGCCGCGTGGGCGCAACGCGCACGGGCGCGACTGCGCGACCGGTATCTCGAGGGCCTTCGCGCCGCCGGTCGCTGGGAGGAGCTCGCGGACGCCGAGCCGGGCGACGAGGCCGCCCAGCGCGCCGTCATGCGGGCACGGCTGGCCGCGGGCGACCGCCGTGGCGCGCTGCGCGCGTTCGAGCGGCTCCACGCCGCGCTCGAGCCGCTCGGCCTGCGCCCGAGCATCGAGACGCTCGCGCTTCATGGCCGCATCGCCGGCGGCGCGGCGCTGGACCGCGCGCTGGCCGCCGTCGAGCTTGCGCTCACACGAGCGCCCGTGACCGAGCGCGCGCAGCTGCTCGCCACGCGCGCCGACCTGCTCATGGCCGTCGGCGACCGCGGCGCCGCCGCGGCCTATGCCGACGCCGCGGCGGCCGCCGGTCCCGAGGGGATGGCCCTGCGCATCCGGCAGGCCTGGGCGCAGCTCGCCGCCGGCGATCCGGCCGCGGCGCAGGCGACGCTCGCGCCGCTCGCGCCGCGCTCGCACGCCGAGCGCGCGGGGCACCTCCTCGCCCAGGCGGCCGCCGCGTGGTTCTCGGGGGACGTGGACGGCGCGCGGCGCGCGGCGGCCGAGGCCCAACCGCTGTCGGTCGCCGGCGGCCTCGCGCGCGAAGCCCGCACCGCCGTTCAGATCCAAGCGATGGTGGCTCACAGCACCGGCGAGTGGCCCACGGCGCTGCGGCTCGACCTCGACGCGTCGCTGCGTGCTCCCGACCTCGCCGACACGCTGTTCGACGGCCACCTGTGCGTCGCGCAGTACGTGCTGACGAGCGGAGTCGAGCCCGATCGCATTCGCGCGGTGGCCGAGGACCTTCATGCCGGCGCGCTGCGCTCGGGCGCGCGCCGCGCGCAGGTCTTCGCGGCCACGGTCCTCGGCGAGATCGCATTGGTCGCCGCGCGGCTCGGCGAGGCTCACGCTCGCCTCGACGAGGCGGTACGCCTCAGCCGCGAGATCAGCGCCGTGTCCGCCGAGGCCCTCGCCACCATGCGGCTGGGCGAGGCGATGCGCGCTCGCGGCGAGATGGCCGAAGGACAGGCCCTGCTCGCCGACGCCCTCGTCATCTCGCGCTGGTCGCCGCTCAGCGGTCACCTGCAGCCCCTGGCCTACGCCGCCTTGCTGCATGCGACCGAGGACGACGACGTCGGGCGTCAACGGCTCGACGATGCCGAAGCCCAGCTGCGTGGCGAGGATCTCCTGTGCGCCTACTGCGGGATGGCGTTCCGCGTCGCCGCCGCGATCGCCGCCGCGCGCGCGGGCCAGTCCGACCGCGCGGCGCGGTTCCTGTCGGCGGCGCAGCTGACGGCGGCGCTGTGGCGCGGCGGGCCGTGGACGGCGGCGCTCGACGAGTCGCGCGGCGAGCTCGCCTGGATGCGCGGCGAGCGTGCGGCGGCCCGGGCGCTGCTTCGCGCCTCGACCGACGGCTTCGTCCGTGAAAGGCGGCGACTCGACGCCGAGCGCGTCGAGACGAGGCTGGCCGAGATCGGCGGTTGACGACGCGGGAAGGTTTCGGGAAGGTCGCTCGCTGTACGGTCGCCGCACACTTCCACGACGAGGAGGAGGAGCTGATGCAGACCTACGCGATCTTGCGCCGTGGCGGCTGGAGGACGCCCGAGGACCTCGAAGCCGCGGCCGGGCGATCCAAGCGCGTCGGCGACGAGGAGATGCCCGACGACGTTCGTTGGATCCGCAGCTACGCGCTCGCCGAGGAGGACGGATCGGTCGGCACGATCTGCATCTATCAGGCCACCGACACCGACGCGATCCACCGCCACGCCGCCCGCGCCGATCTGCCCGTCGACGAGATCGTGCCGGTCGCCGACACCGTGATCGTGCGCCCCGATCCCGCGCCCGCGACGGCGTAGCGCCGGCGCCGCCTCGTGCTGCCGGGCGTCCTCGCGCGGGCGCCCGCCGGCACGGCCTCCTCGGCCGCGGCCGCGTCGTCGCTCAGATGTCGAGCACCACGCGCCGGCGCTGGCCGCCCTCGCCGACGACCTCGAGCGCGATCGGGCGGTTGGTCAGGTAGTCCCTGGAGACGGCGAAGAGCACGAGCGCGCCCTCGGGGACCTGCGCGGTGACCGAGCCCTCGCGCGGCAGGCAGTCCTCGGGCTCGATCGGACGCGGCTCGTAGTCGAACACGTTGTTCTCGGGAAGCTCGTGCGGCGCGCGCCGCGCGCCGAACGCGTCGACGAGCGCGAGGCGCCCCGTCGGGGTCCTCGTCGTCTCGCCGTGCTCGTTGCAGACGCGCACGAACACGCCGAACCAGATCTTGCCCTCCGGCGGGCGGCGGCCCGAGACGAGCTCGGAGTCGGGGCTGATGTTCGGGTTCAGGATGCGCGCGAGGAGCGCGTCGTAGTGCAGCCCGCCGACGGCGATCGGGTCGCCCTCCTCCTCGGCCTCGTCGCGAGCGACGCCCTCGCCGGCCGGCGGCACGGGGTCGCCGCCGAAGCACAGCCGGCGCAGCCGCTCCTCCGCGTCGCCGCCCGGGATGCACGCGGCCCCAAGGCGGCTCATCGCGCGCGCGGCGGCGCGGTAGGCGTCGACCGAGCTCGGACGTGCCGGGAAGACCACGATCGCGTTCGCGGCGCGGATCGCGGTGGCGTTCTCGCCGTGCTGCTCTTGCGCCGCGGCCAGCAGCGCGGGCAGCCGCTGCCGGGCGATCCGCGGTGACCTCCAGACCCACAGCTCGAGCTCGCGGTCGGACTGGTCCTCGTAGCGGACGAACTGAACGAGGCCCTCGCGCTCGCCGATGTCGTCGCCACCGCCCGTTCGGACCAAGGCGAGCCCCTCGCGCTCGAGCACCGACTGGAGCTCGGCGACCGAGAGATACGGCTGCTGCTCGTCGTTCGCGGGCGAGCTCGACTCCTCCTCGCCGCAGCCGACGGCAAGGGTCGCCGCCGCGGCCAGCGCGACGATCGCGAGGGGCAGGCGCGCCGAGCGCGGGCGCCGGCGACGCTTGCGCGCTGAGGTTCCACCGTGCACGCGAGAGCGCCTACCCGATCGCCGCCGGATCATCGACCCTCCGCGCGCCGACGGTTCCCGCTCTGACGCGCGGCCGCGCTTCGCTCGGCGCAGCCGGGGAAGGACGCGGAAGGATGCTGCGCCTCGTCTGGGCGTTGAAGTGGCCCCTGATGGCCACCGTCGCCGCGCTCGCCGCGGCCGGGGCGTACGGAGGCGCGGGCGCCGTCGGCGTCGTCGCGCTGCTCATCGGGCTGGAGCTGTCGATCTCGTTCGACAACGCGGTCGTCAACGCCGGCGTCCTGCGCCACCTGAGCGAGACCTGGCAGCGGCTGTTCTTGACGGTGGGGATCCTCATCGCCGTGTTCGGCATGCGGCTCGTCTTCCCGATCGCGATCGTCGCGGTGGCCGTCGGCGGGGGGCTGACGGAGATCGCCGAGCAGGCGTTCACCGACCAGGCGGCGTACGCCGCGAAGATCGAGGCCGCCAAGCCGATCATCGGCGGCTTCGGCGGGGGCTTTCTGCTGATGGTCGCGCTCGGCTTCCTGCTCGATCCCGACCGCGAGGTGCACTGGCTGGGTCCGCTCGAGCGGCCGCTGGCCGCGGCCGGACGGGTCGACGGCCTGCCTGCCGCGATCACCGCCGCCGCGATCGTCCTCACCTCCCAGCTCGTGTCCGCGCAGGCCGAGCGCGACGTGCTGCTGGCCGGGATCACCGGCCTCGTCGTGCAGGTGCTCGTCCACGGCCTGGCGACGATCCTCGGCGGGCTTTCGAGCGGCGGTGCCGGGGCCGCCGGCCTCGGCGGGTTCCTCTATCTGGAGATGCTCGACGCGTCCTTCTCGCTGGACGGCGTGATCGGCGCGTTCGCGCTGACGACCGACATCGTCATCATCGCGCTGGGGCTCGGGGTCGGCGCGCTCTACATCCGCTCGCTGACCGTCATCCTCGTGCGGCGCAGGACCCTGCGTCAGTACCCGTACCTGCGCAACGGGGCGCACTGGGCGATCGCCGCGCTGGCCGCGATCCTGCTCGTGAGCACCGAAGGCCACGTGCCCGAGTGGATCACGGGCGCGATCGGCCTGGGGGTGATCGCGGCGGCGTTCGCGTCCTCGATTCGCCACAACCGGCGCTGCGCGGACGAGCAGGCGTCGACCTAGGCGCCGGCCCGGCGCTCCTGTCAGCGCCCTGACGAACGC
>DASZOA010000228.1:0-10872 GCA_035551055.1 Solirubrobacteraceae bacterium | reverse complement strand
GGCGCCCGGCGATGACGGCCGCCGCGCCCGCGGCGTACGGCGCCGCCATCGAGGTTCCCGAGAGCACGCGGTAGCCGTTGGGCCACGTGGAGAGGATGGCGACGCCGGGCGCCGCGACCTCGACGTCGGCGTTGGACGTCGAGAACGCGGCGCGCTCGTCGCGGTGGTCGGTCGCGGCGACCGACACGACCTGCGGGTAGAACGCCGGGTAGCTCGGCGTCTCGTTGCCGCCGTTGCCGGCAGCCGCGAGGATCAGCGCGCTGCCGCTCGCGGCGGACACGGCGCTGCGCAGCGTCATCGAGTCGGCGGGCGTGCCGAGCGACAGCGAGATGATCTTCGCGCCGGCGGTGGCGAGGTAGGCGATGCAGCCGGCGATCCCCGCCACGGTCCCGGCGCCGGCGCGGTCGAGCGCCTTGCAGATCGCCAGCGGAGCGCCGGGTGCGGCGCCGGCGATGCCGCGGGCGTTGTTGGCGCGGGCGGCCGCGGCGCCCGCGACGTGCGTGCCGTGGCCGTTGTCGTCGCGGCAGCGGCCGGCGACGATCGTCGGGTCGTCGAAGATCGGCAGCGTGATCAGCCCGAGCAGGTCGAGACCGAAGGCGCGCACGCCGGCGCAGTCGACGACCGCGCCGGCGACGTCCTCGTGAGCGGCGGCGATCCCGGTGTCGACGATGCCGATCTTCGCGTCGGTCGGGGCCGTCGGAAACGCGCCGGGGCCGTACAGCGCGTCCCACGCTTCGGGCGCGTCGATGTCGGCGTCGGGCCTGCCGCCCGTCTGGCCGGTGTTGTGCAGCGCGTACTGCTCGCCGAAGCGCGGATCGTTCGGGATCCCCGTCGCGCGGGCGATGTAGTTCGGCTCGGCGTAGGCGACCGCCCGCGAGCGGTTCAGTCGCGCCGCCGCCGCGAGCGGATCGCCGGTGACGCGCACGACGTGGGCGCGGGTGCCGCGCACCCGGCCGACCCGCTCCACGACGCCGGCCAGGCGGTCGGCGAGCGACCGCTGCGGCGCAGACGCCCGGGCGGCGTATCTGACGATCACGGTGTCGGCGTCGTAGCGGGCCGGCGCCGCGCGCGCGCCGGACGCGAACGCAAGCCCCGCCAGCAACGCGACGGCAGCTGCAAGTGCAGGCTTCACCGGCTGGACGTTACGCGCGTCGCGGCGGCGCGGCAAGAATGAACGGCAGCGGACCGACGAGGCCGGCGCGCCGCGCGCGTCAGTCCTCCAGCGTCTCGCGCACCCGCGGGCGCTTCGCGGCGCCGGCCTCGTCGAGGCGCCGCACCGGCGTCGTGTAGGGGGCGTTGCGCGCGATCTCGGGATCCTCCTCGGCCTCGGCGACGATCGCCGCGATCGCGTCGGCAAAGGCGTCGAGCGTCTCGCGCGTCTCGGTCTCGGTGGGCTCGATGAGCAGCGCCTCGTCGACGCCGAGCGGGAAGTAGACCGTCGGCGGGTGATGGCCGTGGTCGAGCAGCCGCTTGGCGAGGTCGAGCGTGCGGATCCCGAGCTCCTTCTTCATCGGCGCCCCCGACAGCAGGAACTCGTGCATGCAGCGCTCGCCGAACGCCAGCGGCAGGCGCTCGCCGACCTTCTCGCGCAGCCGGGCGAGCAGGTAGTTGGCGTTGACGACCGCGACGTCGGAGATGTCCTTGAGCCCCTTCGCGCCGAGCGAGCGGATGTAGGCGTACGTGCGCACGAAGACGCCGTAGTTGCCGTGGAAGCCGCGCAGCCGGCCGATCGACTTCGGCCGGTCGAAGTCGAAGTCGAACTCCGGGCGGCCGTCGTCGTCGCCGTCGGAGCGGCGCACGACCAGCGGCACCGGCAGGAACGGCGCGATCCGGTCGGAGACCGCGATCGGCCCCGCGCCCGGCCCGCCGCCGCCGTGCGGCTGGGTGAACGTCTTGTGCAGGTTGAAGTGGACGATGTCGAAGCCCATGTCGCCCGGGCGCGACCAGCCCATGACCGCGTTGAGGTTCGCGCCGTCGTAGTACAGCGTCGCGCCGACGCCGCGCACGATCGCGATGATCTCCTCGATCTCGCGCTCGAAGATCCCGAGCGTGCTCGGGTTGGTGATCATCAGGCAGGCGACGTCCTCGTCGGTCTTGTCGCGCAGGTCGTCGATGTCGACGCAGCCGGTGTCGTCGAGCGCGACCTTGACGACCTGGCAGCCCGCCATCGTCACGGTCGCCGGGTTCGTGCCGTGCGCCGACTCGGGCGTGAGCACCTTGCGGCGGTCCTCGCCGCGGTCGGCGTGGTATGCCCGCGTGAGCAGCACGCCCGCGAGCTCGCCGTGCGAGCCGGCCGACGGCTGCAGCGAGACGTGCGGCAGGCCGGCGATCTCGGCGAGCGCCTGCTGCAGGTTGAACATGAGCTCGAGCGCGCCCTGCGCGCGGCGCGGGTCCTGCAGCGGGTGCAGCCGCGAGTGGCCGGGCAGCGCCGCGACGCGCTCGTGCAGCCGCGGGTTGTGCTTCATCGTGCACGAGCCGAGCGGATAGAAGCCCGAGTCGAGGTCGAAGTTGCGCTTCGACAGCTTGACGTAGTGGCGCACGATCTCCGGCTCGGAGGCCTCGGGCAGCCGCGGCGGCTCCGAGCGGCGCGCCTCCTGCGGGATCAGCCCGTCGACGTGCGGCACGTCGAGCTCCGGCGCCACGAACGCGCGCCGGCCCGGCGCGCCCTTCTCGAAGATCGTCGTCGCGCGCTCGGCCTGCAGCGGTGTCTCGGCGACGCTCATGCCGTCACCCCCGCCGCGTCGCGCTCGGCCGCCACCGCCGCGCCGAGCACCTCGGCCAAGCGGTCGATGTCGGCGCGCGAGCGCTGCTCGGTGATCGCGACGAGCAGCCCGTCGCCGTACTCGTCGTACGAGCGCCCGAGCGCGTAGCCCGCGTTGACGCCCTCGGCCGCGCAGCGCTCCAGGACGCGATCGACCGGCGCGTCGAGGCGCAGCGCGAACTCGCGCACGACCGGGCGGTCGTGGAGCTTGCGCACGCCGTCGAGCGCCGCGAGCGTCTCGCGCGCGTAATGGGTGCGCTGCAGCATGAGCTCGCCGATCTCGACGATCCCGCGCCGCCCGAGCCAGCTGAGGTAGACGACGCCGCCGAGCGCGTTGAGCGCCTGCGAGGTGCAGATGTTCGACGTCGCGCGCTCGCGGCGGATGTGCTGCTCGCGGGTCTGCAGCGTCAGCACGAAGCCCCGCCGACCGTCGGCGTCGGTCGTCTCGCCCGCGATCCGGCCCGGCATCGAGCGCAGGTACTCCTCGGTCGCGGCGAAGAAGCCAAACGACGGCCCGCCGAAGTCCAGCCGATTGCCGAGCGGCTGGCCCTCGCCGACGCACAGGTCGACCCCCTGGTGGCCGGGCGCCTCGAGCACGCCGAGCGTGAGTGGATCGGCGGCGCAGATGACGAGCGCGTCGTGCTCGTGCGCGGCGTCGGCGACCGCCCGCACGTCCTCGATCGCGCCGAGGAAGTTCGGCTGCTGCACGACGACCGCGCCGACGTCGTCGCCGAGCGCCTCGCGCAGCGCATCGAGGTCGGTGACGTAGTCGTCGAGGCCGATCTCGACGACGTCGGCGTCGTAGCCGACCGCCATCGTCTCGAGCGTCGCGCGGCTGTGCGGGTGCACGCCGCGGCTGACGAGCAGGCGCCTGCGCTTCCTCGCCAGCTTCGCGAGGTACGCGGCGGCGGCCACGGCGCTGGGCCCCTCGTACACCGAGGCGTTCGAGACCGCCAGGCCGGTGAGCTCGGAGATCGCCGTCTGGTACTCGAACATGACCTGCAGGTGGCCCTGGCTGACCTCGGGCTGGTACGGGGTGTACGGCGTCAGGTACTCCGAGCGCTCCATCAGCATGTCGACGAGCGCCGGGACGTAGTGGTCGTACATCCCCGCGCCGACGAACGTGATCTCGTCGTCGGCCGAGACGTTGCGCTCGGCGAGCCGGCGCAGGTCGGCATAGACGGCCTGCTCGGGCTCGCCCGGCGCAAGCTCGATCGGCCGATCGAGCCGCATGCCCTCCGGGATCGCGTCGAAGAGCTCCTCGACGGAGCCGACGCCGATCGCGTCGAGCATGGCCTTCAGGTCGTCGGCGGTCAGTGCGGTGTAGCCGGCCATGGCGCTACAGCGACCCCACGTAGGCTTCTCGGTCCATCAGCGCGTCCTTCTCGTCGGGATCGGACAGCTCCACCTTAACCATCCAGCCCTTGCCGTAGGGATCCTCGTTGATCGCCTCCGGCGTGTCGGCGAGCGACGCGTTGACCTCGACGATCTCGCCCGACAGCGGCGCGATGACGTCCGACACGGCCTTGACCGACTCGACCTCCGCATACGCCTCGCCGGCGGTCACGGAGGAGCCGACCTCGGGCGGGTCGATGAACACGATCTCGCCGAGCTGGTCCTGCGCGTACCAGGTAAGGCCGAACGTCGCGCTGCCGTCCTCGACGCGCGCCCAGTCGTGCTCGGCGTGGTAGAGCAGATCCTCCGGGTACTCGGCGTCAGCCATCGGTCTCCTTGGTGTAGAGGGGCTTGCGCGCGACGACGGCGGAGCGCCGCTTGCCGCGCACGTCGATCTCGAACGTCTCTCCGGGAGATGCCCGCTCGCTCGGCAGATATGCCATGCCGATGCCGACGCCCAGGCTCGGCGACATCGTTCCGCTCGTGACCTCGCCGCCGCCGACGACAGGGTTGCCGTGGCGCGCGATGCCGGGACCGTCGATCTTGAAGGCGACGAGCTTCTCGGCGGTGCCCTCCTCGCGCGCGCGGCGCACCGCGTCGGAGCCGATGAAGCCCGTGTCCTCCTTGCAGGCCCAGCCGAGGCCGGCCTCGATCGGGTTGCGCTCGGGCGTCAGGTCGTTGCCGTAGAGCGGATAGCAGACCTCGATCCGCAGCGTGTCGCGCGCGGCAAGGCCGCACGGGACGGCGCCGCGGCGCACCAGCTCGTCCCAGATCGCCGGCGCGTCGCCGGAGTCGAGCAGCAGCTCGACGCCGTCCTCGCCGGTGTAGCCCGTCCCGCAGACGAGCGCTTCGCGGCCGTAGACGATGCGCCGCGCGGCGCACATCCGCGGGGGCAGAGCGCTGTCGGCCAGCGCCTGCACGAGCTCGCGCGCGAGCGGACCCTGCACGGCGAGCATCGCGTACGCGTCGGCGGCGTCGGCGACCTCGACGTCGAGGCCGGCCGCGTGTCTGCGCACCCACTTGAAGTCGGCCTCGTGGTTGGCGGCGTTGGTGACGGTCAGGAAGCGCTCGGGACCGAGCCGGTAGCTGAAGGTGTCGTCGCGCACGCCGCCGTCCTCGTTGCAGATCAGGGCGTACTGCGCGGCGCCGACCGCCATCTGCGCCATGTCGTTGGACAGGACGCGCTGCAGGAGGGCCTCGGCGTCAGGGCCGCTGACCTCGACCTCGCCCATGTGCGAGACGTCGAAGACGCCGACGGCGCTGCGCACGGCCTCGTGCTCGGCGCGGACGCCGTCGCCGTACTGGACCGGCATCTCCCAGCCCGCGAACGGCGCGAGCTTGGCGCCGGCGTCGACGTGCGCGCGGTGCAGCGGCGTGCGCTTGAGCGTCGGGGTCGCCATGCCAACGAGGCTAGCGGAGGCGGCGGCTCCGTGCACTGCCGGCGAACGCACAAATCCCGCCCGTCGCGCGAGCACGGGGCGACTACAGTTGACCTATGGATCCCTTCGGCGCGCCCGCCCCGCCACCGCCCGCAGCAGGCTGGTATCCCGACCCGGCGGGCTCGGGCAGCCACCGCTACTGGGACGGCGCGCGCTGGACCGACGCCATGTCGTCGGCGATCCCGCCCGCAAGCCCGGACAACGCCCGCGACGACGCGCGCGCCTGGGCGCTCGGGGCGCACCTCTCGGCGCTGCTGGGCCTGTTCGTCGCCGGGCTGACCTTCGTCGGCCCGCTCGTGATCTACCTGGTCCGCAAGGACGACCCGTTCGTGCGCCGCCACGCCGCCGAGGCGCTGAACTTCAACCTCTCGGTCATGCTCTACGCCATCGTCATCGGCGTCGTCGGGCTGCTCCTGCTGATCGTCCTCGTGGGGATCCTCGTGTGGCTGCTGCTGATCCCGCTCGGCGCCCTGTGGATCCTCTTCGTCTGCATCGCCGCCTACAGGGCGGGACAGGGCGACGCGTACCGCTATCCGCTGGCGATCCGCTTCGTCAGCGCGTAGATCGTCGGTTCCGCGACCGCTCGGCCGCGGGCTACCGCAGGAAGGGCGGGATCTCGATCTCGTCGTCGGGGATCTCCAGCGACGAGCGCTGGCGATCGCCGAGCCGCGGGCTGCGGTCACGCGAGACCGCCCGGTCGCGGGTCTCCTCGCGCGCGGTGCGCGGGCGGGCGCGGCCGTGATCGAAACCGGTCGCGATGACGGTGACGCGGACCTCGTCGCCCTGCGCCTCGTCGATGACCGCGCCGAAGATGATGTTCGCCGCCGGCGCCGCCGCCTCGCGCACGATCTCGGCGGCCTCGTTGACCTCGAACAGGCCGAGGTCCTTGCCGCCGGTCATGTTCAGCAGGATGCCGGTCGCGCCCTCGACGTCCTCCTCGATGAGCGGGCTCGAGATCGCGATCCGCGCCGCCTCGGCCGCACGGTTCTCGCCGTTGGACGTGCCGATCCCCATCAGCGCCGACCCGGCGTCCTGCATGATCGTGCGCACGTCGGCGAAGTCGAGGTTGATCAGGCCGGGGATCGTGATGAGGTCGGTGATGCCCTGAACGCCCTGGCGCAGGACGTTGTCGGCCTCGCGGAACGCGTCGAGCATCGTCGTGCGGCGCTCGACGACCGACAGCAGCTTCTCGTTGGGGATCACGATGAGCGTGTCGACGACCTCGCGCAGGCGCTCGATGCCCTCCTCGGCCTGACGCGTGCGCTGCGAGCCCTCGAACTCGAACGGCTTCGTCACGACGCCGACGGTCAGCGCGCCGATCTCGTTCTTGGCGATCTCGGCGATGACGGGCGCCGCGCCGGTGCCGGTGCCGCCCCCTTCGCCCGCCGTGACGAAGACCATGTCGGCGCCCTTCAGCGCCTCCTTGATGTCGTCGCGCGACTCGGCGGCCGCACCGAAGCCGACCTCGGGGTTCGCGCCGGCGCCGAGGCCCTTCGTCAGCTCGTGGCCGATGTTGAGCTTGATGTCGGCGTCCGTCATCTGCAGCGCCTGCGCATCGGTGTTGGCCGAGATGAACTCCACGCCGCGCAGCCCGGCGTCGACCATCCGGTTGACGGCGTTCGTGCCGCCACCACCGACGCCGACGACCTTGATGACCGCGAGATAGCTGCTGCTGGATTCCATGAGGACGCGTCCGACCCTTGAGTTAGCGTTGAGAGATTTGTCTCCCCGGCCCGGTGCTGCGCAAACCACAGTAAGCACGGGGCAGAAGCGATGTCAACGCGAAGTCTACCCGCGCAAGAATGATTGCAGAACCCAAGACTCTCGACCTGTGCAGGAGAATCACGTTTTCCTTGCCTTCAAGTTAAAGTTGAGGCTGAGAGTTGGCCGGACGCGGCTGCAGGCCGCCGGCGACCGGGCGGTCGGGAGCGCGCAGATCGACGTAGGCGGCGCCGCGCGACGTCGGATGGGCGAGCACCTGCACCGCCGCGCTCCACTTCGCGCCGAGCCGCGCGGCGCCGCCGAAGTAGAGCTTCGGACCGTCCTGCATCGTGGCGGTGACGCCGCGCGCGCCGCGAAAGACGCGGGCGATCCGCGCGCGCAGGGGACGCGGCGCCGCGGCCAGCAGCCGGACGGCGACGACGTCCTCGCGCGCGGTGAGCCGATCGCCGCCGGGCGTCGCGCGGACGCCGACGGTCGGCAGCCCGCGCGTCGCGCTGCCGCGCAGCAGCGTGCCATCGGCCGCGACCGCCGTCACGCCGCCGCCCGCCGCGCGCAGCGCGCCGACCGCCTCGTGGGCGTTGACGACGATCCGCAGGCCGTGCGGGAAGTCCGTCTCGGTGCGCACGCTGCGCACGACCGGGTAGGCGGCGACCGCGGCGAGCAGCGCGCGCTTGCGCACGTGCAGCGTCGTCATGTCCAAGCCGGCGGACCGCAGGGCGCGGCGGATCTGCTCGGCCTGCGGACCCTCGACGCCGGTCACCGTCACCTGCCGGACCGCGACGACCGAGCTGTCGCGCAGCCACAGCGCGAGCGGGGCGAGCACGACCAGCAGCACGGCGACGGCGAGGACCACGCGCGTTCGGCGGCGGGCGAGCGATGCCATCGTTGCGATGTTCGCCGCGGCTTCGGCGGACCCTTCCCGTAGCTAGCTTCGGCGGACCCTTCCCGTAGCTAGGGTGCCCGCCGATGCCGACGCCGCCGCTCTCGAAGCTCACGACGCTGCGCCTCGGCGGGCCGGCCGCGCGGATGACGACCGCCGACAGCGAGCAGGCGCTGCTCGACGCCGTCCGCGCGGGCGACGCGGCCGGCGAGCCGCTGCTCGTGCTGGCCGGCGGCTCGAACGTCGTCGTCGCCGACGCGGGCTTCCCCGGCACGGTCGTGCGGGTGGCGACGCGCGGCGCCGAGGCGTTTGGGATGGGGGACGGGCGGATGCGCCTCGACGTCGCGGCCGGCGAGGACTGGGACGCGCTCGTCGCCGCCTGCGTCGAGCGGGGGTTGGCGGGGATCGAGGCGCTGTCGGGCATCCCGGGCAGCGTCGGCGCGACGCCGATCCAGAACGTCGGCGCGTACGGGCAGGAGATCGCCGACGTCATCGTCGGGGTGCGCGCGCTCGACCGCGAGAGCGGCAGCCTGCACGTGCTGGAGGCCGAGGAGTGCCTGTTCGACTACCGCTCGAGCGTCTTCAAGCGCCAGCCCGGCCGCTGGCTCGTGCTGAGCGTGAGCCTGGCGCTCGAGCGCAGCGACCGGTCCGAGCCGATCCGCTATGCCGAGCTCGCCCGGCGGCTGGCGGTCGCCGAGGGCGAGCGAGCGCCGCTCGCCGCCGTCCGCGAGGCCGTGCTCGCGCTGCGGCGCGCCAAGGGCATGGTGCTCGATCCCGACGACCTCGACACCGTCAGCGCGGGGTCGTTCTTCACCAACCCGATCCTGCGCGCACGCGACTTCGAGGCGCTCGCCGGGCGCGTCGCCGAGCGGCTGGGCGCCGACGTCCGGCCGCCGGCGTGGCCGGTCGCCGAGCGCGAGATCAAGACGTCCGCCGCGTGGCTCATCGAGCAGGCCGGCTTCGCGCGCGGGCACGGCAACCCCGACGGGATCGCGATCTCCTCCAAGCACACGCTCGCGCTCACCAACCGCGGAGCGGGCACGACGGCCGAGCTCGTCGCGCTCGCGCGCGAGATCGCCGCCGGCGTCCGCGAGGCGTTCGGCATCGAGCTCGTGCCCGAGCCGGTGCTCGTCGGCCACGAGTGGAGCCCGTAGCCATATGTCGCTCATTCGGGCCGCCGCACGACGTTGGCGAGCGGCTGCCCTTCGAGATGGCGAAGCAGCTGCGCGCGGATCAGCGCGGCCGCCCGCGGCAGCGCGCCCGGGCCGGCCCCCGCCACGTGCGGCGTGATCAGCGCGCCCGGCGCCGTCCACAGCGGGTGGCCGTCGGGAAGCGGCTCGGGGTCGGTGACGTCGAGCGCCGCCTGGATGCGGCCCTGCTCGAGCGCGGCCAGCAGCGCGGTGGTGTCGACGAGCGCGCCGCGACTTGCGTTCACGAGCAGCGACCCGGGGCGCATGAGGGCCAGGAACCGCTCGTCGACCAGGCCGCGCGTCCGGTCGCTGAGCGGCACGAGCAGGACGACCACGTCGGCGTCCGGGACGAGCCGCGGCAGCTCGCTCGCGCCGTGCACCCCCGTCCGCGCCCTGCCGGCCACGCGCACGAGGCGAACGCCGAACGGCTCGAGCCGGGCGGCCACCGCCCTGCCGATCGACCCGTACCCGACGATCAGCACCGTCTTGCCGGCCAGCTCCCCCGGCTCGTAGCTGCGCCAGCGCCCCCTTCGCTGCTCGTCGTGGGCGTGCGGGAGCCGCTTCGTGAGCGCGAGGATCGCCGCGACGACCCACTCCGAGGTCGCCGTGTCGTGCACGCCGCGCGCGTTGCACAGCGTCGCGCCGCGCGGCAGGTGGTCGACGAGCCACTCGACGCCGGCCGAGTCCGTCTGGACGACCCGCAGGCGCCGCATGCCCGCCAGCGCCGCGACCACCTCGCGCGGGCGGTGGGGCGGCACGAGGAACTCGACCTCGCCCAGGTCCGGCGCCGACAGCGGATCGTCGGGGAAGACCGCGAGCTCGATCGCCGACGGAAGACGTCCGAGCTGCCCGGACGCGTAGGCGTCGGGGATCCACACCTTCATCGCCGCTGGTTTCCCGCCCGCGCCGTTCGCACTCACGCGACGGAAGTCGCGACGGCGGTCTGCACGAGCCGGCGCGCCAGCTCGTCGACGTCGCCCGCGCCGAGCACGAGGCACAGATCGCCGGGCCGCAGCGTCGCGCGCAGCAGGGCCTCGGCGGCGTCGAAGTCGCGCGCCCATGCGACCGGGCGGCCGCGGGCGGCGTCGGCGGCGGCCTCGGCGACCAGCAGCCCCGTCACGCCCGGGAAGTCCTCGGCGCGCTCGCGCGAGGGGTAGACGTCGAGCACGAGCGCGGCGTCGGCCTGCGCGAGCGCGGCGCCGAACCCGCGGGCGAGCAGCGCGGTCCGCGAGTAGAGGTGCGGCTGGAAGACCGCGACGACGCGGCGCCGGCCCAGCGTCCGCGCGGCCGCGATCGCCGCGCGCAGCTCGGTCGGGTGGTGGGCGTAGTCGTCGACGACGAGCGCGCCCGACGGCGTCTCGCCGAGGCGCTCGAAGCGCCGGCCGGCGCCGCGGAAGTCGGCGAGGGTGCGCGCGAGCTGCGTGCGCGGCGCGCCCGCGACGACGCACGCGGTCAGCGCCGCGGCGGCGTTGGCGACGTTGTGCG
>DASZOA010000227.1:0-1808 GCA_035551055.1 Solirubrobacteraceae bacterium | reverse complement strand
TCGACGAGTCTCCCGATCACCTCGGCGAGGCGCTGCGCCTTCCGCCGCAGCACGAGCACCTGCGCGAGCGGCTCGAGCGGTCGCTGACGCCGCTCGAGAACCCGCGGGCCGGGGTGACGCGATCGTGAGCGGGGGCATCGGCGTGGCTCGAGCACGAGGCGCGCCCGCCCGCGCGGACCCGGTGGCACGCCCGATCAGGCGGTGCGCGCCGACACGCGGGTCTCCTCGAGCTCGCGCGCAAGCGTCGCCGCGTCGTACGGGCCGATGTGGCGCTGCTCGCCGATGAAGAACGTCGGCGTACCGCGCGCGCCGCTCGCCTCGGCGCTGGCGACGTCGTCGCGGATGCGGGCCGCATGCCGCGCGTCGTCGAGATCGCGGGCGAACTGCTCGACGTCGAGCCCGATGTCGGCGGCGTACCCGAGCAGGTCCTCGATCTCGAGCTGGTCCGGGTGGGCGAACATCTGGTCGTGCATCTCCCAGAAGCGACCCTGGACGCCGGCCGACTCGGCGGCCCGCGCGGCGAGCTCGGCGTGGTCGTGGACGTCGGTGAGCGGCAGGTGGCGGAAGACGTAGCGCAGGTCATCGCCGAAGCGCGCGCGGAGCTCGCGCCCAACGCCGGTGGCACGGGCGCAGAACGGGCATTCGAAGTCGCTGTATTCGACGAGCGTGAGCGGGGCGTCGGCCGGCCCGCGGATGTGGTCGCGGGCGATGTCGACAGGTCGGTCGAGCACCGTCGGGAGGCTCGCGGTTCGCTCGCCACGCAGTACGGCGGCCAGCCGGAACACCAGCCATCCGGCCAGCGCGGCGATGGTCGCCGCGAGCAGCACGCCGATGGTCGCCTGGGCGCGGAGCGCGGGCGAATCGAAGGCCAGGTCGACGATGAGCAGCGAGACCGTGAACCCGATGCCCGAGAGCGCCGCGCCGCCGAGCGCGTGGCCGGCGCCCACGCCTTGGGGCAGCGCGCCGAGGCCCAGTCGCCGGGCGCCGAGCGCGCCGAGGCCGACGCCCACGAGCTTGCCGGCGACCAATCCCACCACCACGCCCCACGTGACCGGGGAGGCAAGGGCGTCGCCGAGCAGGCCGCCACGAAGATCGACGCCCGCGTTCGCCAGCGCGAACAGCGGCACGACGACGTAGCTCGTCCATCGATGCAGCAGCGTCTGGAGCCGCTCGTTGACCGAGACCGCCCGCTCGAGGCCCTTCTTCGCCCAGTAGCCGACGTCGGGCAGCGGGGACTGCCGGAATGCCCGAAACAGGGACGCTGCGTGCTCGACGTCCTGGCGGCGCGGCGGGCGGGCGGCGATCGCCAGACCGGCGAGCATCCCGGCGATCGAAGGGTGCAGCCCCGACTCGACGGTTGCGACCCAGAGCGTGACGCCGACGACGGCGTAGGACGAGCTGCGCCACTGGCCCCAGCGGCTCAGCAGGGCGAGCGCGGCGAGGCACGCGGCGGCGATCGCCAGCGCGACCGGATCCAGGGCGTCGGAGTAGACGACGCCGATCACGCTCACCGCGGCGATGTCGTCGAACACCGTCAGCGTGAGCAGGAACACCCGAAGCTGCGTCGAGGATGCCGGGCCGACGATGGCCAGGGCGCCGAGCAAGAAGGCGGTGTCGGTCCCGATCACCGCGCCCCAGCCGCGCGCCGCCTCGCCCGAGGGGTTCAGCGCCAGGTACAGGAGCGCCGGGACCACGATCCCGCCCAGAGCCGCGAGGCCCGGAAGGACGACGCGTCGGCGGTCGGTCAGCTCGCCCATCGACAGCTCGCGCCGGACCTCGAGGCCGATGACGAAGAAGAACAGCGCCAT
>DASZOA010000226.1:0-4856 GCA_035551055.1 Solirubrobacteraceae bacterium | reverse complement strand
GCACCGGCGACGGCGACGTCGCCGCGCGCGGGCCATCCGACCCTGCGTCGGCGCCGAGCGGCTCGTCGAAGCCGACGTGCAGGTGGTCGCGGTGGTCGCCGTCGGTGAAGTAGGCCGGGTCGTCGATCGCCCACGGCGTGCCGATCTCGGTCGGGCGCACGTCGGCCGGCAGCGCGCCGAGCGCCAGCGCGAGCTCGCGGGCCGCTGCGTTGCCGGCGCGCACCGGCGTGCCGCCGACGGCGCCGATGTCGGCGCCGCGACCGAAGGAGTGGTTGGAGATCGTGCCGTGGACCGTGCGGTAGGAGTGGCCGGTCTGCAGGACGGTGACGGCGATCGGGGCGCGCTCGGCGGCGTGCAGCAGGACGGCGCACAGGCGCGGGTCGACGCGGCCGGCCGCGAGGTCGCCGCGCGCGCGCGGGTCGAGCGTGATGCGCCTGTCGGCGAGCACGCGCTCGGCGAGCTCGCCGGCCGGCGCGAGGCCGTGCGCCGGACCGCCGACGGTGAGCGCGAGCTCGAACGGGGCGAGCGCGGCGGCCGGCGCGGCGAGCAGCGCGCGCGCCTCGGCCAGCCGCTGCGCGTAGCGGCCGCGGTAGCGCCCGGCGGGCCGCTCGACGTCGGCGATCCAGTCGCCCCACGTCCCCGGGTCCGAGCCGTACGTCTCGTCGCCGGCCGCGACGCGGGCGCGCTGGACGGCGAGCGCGCGGTCGACGAACCAGCGTAGCTGCAGCTCGGGCCGCGCGAGATAGCCCTCGTAGGCGCCGCGGTTCCAGATGCCCAGGCGCATCTGGAAGTAGCCGACGCTGTCGCGGTCGCCGTAGGGCAGGTTGCGCAGGTTCGACTCGACGAGCGCCGCCATCACCGGTAGCTCCGCCGGCAGGCCGGCGGAGACCGCGGCGTCGGCCATCCAGTGCGCGATCGCGACGCGGGAGCGATCGTCGGCGGCCCAGTCGACGTTCGCCGTGCTCGCGCCGGCGAGGGGGTCGGCGGCCGCGACGTCGGCGGCGGCCTCGCCGCTCGCCGCGTGCGGCTCGGGGTCGGGGACCCAGAGCGGCTCGGGGCTCGCCGGGGCGGGCGCGGGCGGCGGCGGCTGCACCTCGACCGGCGCCGGGACCAGCCTGAGCTGCGCCGCCGCGGGGGCCGCGAGCGCGAGCGCCGCGCACGCCGCGAGCGATCCGAGCGCGATGCCGAGCGCGCTCACCCGAGCCCCTTCGGGCCGGCCTGCGCCAGCGGCTGGTAAGACGGATGGCGCCCGGCGCCGGCGACCGTCACCGTCCGGCGCGGGCGCGCAAGGTCGACGCGCACGAGCTCGCCGTTCGGCCGGCTGCAGGCATCGTCGCTCTGCACGACCGCAACCTCGGCTCCGTCCGGCCGCCACGCGACCTCGCAGGCGCGTACCGGCAGCGCTCGCGCGCGCCGATCGCGCAGCCTCGCGGCCGGCGCGACGACGAGCTGGAAGCGGTCGAGGCCGACGTTCGTGACGAGCGCGACCTCGCGGGCCGGCCCGTAGGCCGCGGCGATGACGCCGCGGCCGCGCCGTCCGGTGTCGGTCGCGATCGCGCCGCGCCAGTGGCGCGGGTCCGCCGAGAACGCGCGCGTGCTGCGGTAGCGCAGGATGCCGAACGTGCCCGGCCTGCCGCGACGCACGCCGAAGACGAGCAGCTCGCGGCCGTCGGGACGCCACGAGATCGTCCGCCCGAGATCCCAGCGCGGATCGCGGAGGCAGCGCGGGCGCAGGTCGCCGCCGCCGAGCCGCGCGAGGCAGAGGTCGCCGTCGCGCCCGGAGCGGCGCACGAGCGCGACGACGCCGGCCGTCAGCGTCGGCGCGATCGTCGCCGCGGCGAAGCGCGTGCGCCCGGCGTAGACGACGCGCCCGCGCGACGCCGAGCTTGCGCTGACCAGCAGCAGCCGGCGGCCGACGCGGTACAGCACGCGCCGCCCGTCGGCCGACCACGACGGCTCGCCGGCGCTGCCCACCGGCGGCGCGGCCTCGCGCACCGTGCGGCCGCCGCGCGGGTCGAAGAGGCGCATCACCGAGCCGGTGTCGAACGCCAGCCACGGCACGCCGGCGGCCACGACGAGGCGCACGCTGCTGCCGGGCGCCAGCGCGCTGCCCGGCCGCGGCCGCACGGCGACGAGCGAGCCCAGCGGCGCCGGGTCGACCGCGCGGACGACCGTCGGCGTCAGCCCGGCGGCGGCGACGGCGCGCGCGTACTCGGCCGCCGGACGTCCCTCGACCGCCGGCACCGACACCTCGCCGCCGTCGAGCGGCGCCGGCGCGCCGCGCGTCGCGCCGCGGGCCGCGAACAGCGTCACGACGGTGCCCGCTGCGACGCGCCGCCCCGCGGGCGGCAGCGGGCCGCCGACCAGGGCGCTGGCCGGCGCGCCGGCGGGCGGCACGCTGCCCGCCGACAGCCCGGCCGCGCGCACGACCGCGACGGCACGCCCGACCGGCAGGCTCTCGACGTCCGGCATCACGGCGCGGCGCGTGCTCAGGGCGACGAGCAGCGCGACGCGGTCGCCGCGCACGGCGCGCGCGCCGGGATCGGGGATCTGGTCGAGGACCGTGCCCGGCCGCACGTCGTCGACGATGCGTGAGCGCACGCGCGGATCGACCTGCAGGCCGGCCGCGCGCAGTGCGCGCTGGGCGGCCGCCACGTCGGCGGCTCCCTCGACGCGGGGAACGGTCGTGCGCTGCGCCAGCAGCACCAGGGCGCAGGCCGCGGCCGCCGCGGCGGCGAGCGCCAGCGCGACGGACCACAGCGGCAGCGCCCGCGTCTGCACGAGGACGATGCCGCGACGGGCGACCGGCGCGCCGGCGTCGCCGCGCGCCTGGACGGCCGCCGCGCGATCGCGCTCGCGGCGGGCGAGCAGCGGGCGGCGCGGGCGCAGCTCGACGGCGACGCTGCGCGGGCCGCCGGGCGGCAGGTCGACGACCGCCGGCGCGACGAGCCCGCGCACCTCGCCCGTCGGCGACACGACCGACAGCCGCGCCTGCACCGGCGCGCTCGACGGGTTCGTCACGGTCGCGACGTAGCGCGCCGAGCGCCGCGCGGTGGCGACCGCGGGCTGCACCTGCAGGTCGAGCGTGGCGGCGCGAGGCGGGGCGAACGCGGCGGCGCGGGCGCGGGGCGCGACCGCGCTCGGCGGCTCCTCGAGCCTTGTCATGGCGCGAAGCTAGACGACCCGGGGCGCGCGCTCGGACGTCTGGGGCACGTCTGCCCGGAAGTCCCGTCGAACGGGTCGGGGCGGCGGACGCGGCTGCGACGATGCGGCCGTGACGACGATCGAGCAGGCCCGCGAGCAGTGGTCACCGGCCGGCGTCTACCTGAACACCGCGAGCTACGGCCTGCCGCCGCGCGACGGCGTCGACGCGCTGCAGGCCGCGCTCGAAGACTGGCGCGGCGGGCGCACGAGCTGGGAGCACTGGGGCGAGTTCGCCGAGGGCGCCCGCGCCGCCTTCGCGCAGATGGTCGGCGTCCCCACGACGCGCGTGGCGATCGGTGCGACGGTGTCGCAGTTCGCGGGCCTGATCGCCGCCTCGCTGCCCGACGGCTCGCGCGTGCTCGTGCCCGACGTCGAGTTCACCTCGACGCTCTTTCCGTTCCTCGTCCAGCAGGAGCGCCGCGACGTGCGCGTCCGGACGGTCGCGCCCGCGCGGCTCGCCGAGGCGATCGACGCCGACACCGACGTGGTGGCGTTCAGCGCCGTGCAGATGAGCACCGGCGAGGTCGCCGACCTCGACGCGATCGCCGCCGCCGCCGCGCACCCCGGCGCGGCGACCCTCGTCGACGCCACCCAGGCGTGCGGCTGGATGCCGATCGACGCCCGGCGCTTCGGCGCCGTCGTCTGCGCCGGCTACAAGTGGCTGACCGCGCCGCGCGGCACGGCGTGGATGGCGATCGGGGACGCCTGGCTGCAGAGCGTCGTGCCGCACCTCGCCGGCTGGTCCGCGGGCGCCGACGTGCACCGCAGCTACTTCGGGCCCCCGCTGCGCCTCGCGAGCGACGCGCGCCGCTTCGACACCTCGCCGGCGTGGTTCTCGTGGGTCGGCGCGCAGCCGGCGCTCGAGCTGCTCAACCGGATCGGCGTCGAGGCCGTGCACGCCCACGACGTCGCGCTCGCCAACCGCTTCCGCGCCGGCCTCGGGATGCCGCCGTCCAACAGCGCGATCGTCTCCGTCGAACGCGAGGGCGCCGCCGCGCGTCTGCAGGACGCGGGCATCGTCGCCGCCCTGCGCGGCGGGCGGCTGCGCGCGTCGTGGCATCTGTACAACACGAACGAGGACGTCGACGCGGCGCTCGAGGCGCTGTGCGCGTAGCGGAGCCGCCGGTCCACGAGGAAACCGGTCGATGATTCAGCGCAGAGACGTCGGGTACGGTGAGACGGCGATGGCGGTTGCGGTCCATCCGGTCCTGAGCGAGCCCCTCGAGCAGGTCCGCACGAGGACCCTCGCGCTCGTCGCGGGGTTGAGGGCCGACGAACTCGAGCGCGTGCACCACCCGCTCATGAGCCCGCTGTGCTGGGACCTCGGCCACATCGCCGCCTACGAGGACCTCTGGCTCGTGCACCGCCACGGCGGGGAGAAGCTGCTGCGCGGCGACCTCGCCGACCTCTACGACGCCTTCGAGACGCCGCGCGCCGTGCGCGGCGACATCCCGTTCCTGCGGTGCGACGAGGTCTTCGACTACCTCGCGGCCGTGCGCGAGCGCAGCCTCGCCGCGCTGGCCCGCGTCGGTCCCGACGACGGCGTGCTGTTCGAGATGGTCCTACGTCACGAGGCCCAGCACAACGAGACGATGCGCCAGACGCTGTTCCTCGCCGGCCTGCCCGGCGGCCGCCCGGCGGGCCCGCCGCAC
>DASZOA010000225.1:0-1811 GCA_035551055.1 Solirubrobacteraceae bacterium | reverse complement strand
GCGCGGATCTCCTCGAGGACGCGCACCGCGAGGTCGGCGGGCGTCTCGCCCGGGCGCAGCCCCTCGGCCGGCGGCAGGAAGCGCACGCGCACGCGCGGGCGCTTGGGAAAGCGCGGGATGTCGGTCGAGCCGGTGACGGCGACCGGGACGATCGGCGCCTCCGGCACCGCGGCGTGCAGGCGGCCGAGGCCGCTGCGGGGGCGCAGCGTGCGGCCGAGGCTGCGCGTGCCTTCGGGGAAGATCCCGACACAGGCGCCCGCGCGCAGCTCGGCGATCGCGCGGTCCAGCGCCGCGGCGTCCCCGCTGCCGCGCACGATCGGGATCTGGCCCATCGCGTCGAGCATCCTGCCGATCGCCTTGATCTTCCACAGCGACGACTTCGACAGGGCGCGGATCTGACGGCGCTCGATCGCCGCGAGGCCGATCACGAGCGGATCCCAGTAGGAGTCGTGGTTGCCGACGAGCAGCATCGGCCCCGCGGGCGGCAGATGCTCGAGGCCCTCGACGTCGAGCCGTCCCCAGAGCCGCACGATCGGCGCGCACACGCCGAGCGCCACCCGGTAGGTGCGGGTCATCGGCTCGCGCTCGCTCATCGGCCCGGGATTCTAGGTTCGTACATCCGTCCGTGATCGCCCGCCGACGCCGCGTCGGCGAGTTCCCGGCCCATCGCCGCCGGGTATCGCGGGGTCATGGAGATCCTCATCGTCGTCCTGCTGCTGGTCGTCATCGCCGCGCTGGCGTTCGCGTGGACGAGGACGGGCCGCGGTGCGCCGGGTGGCCGCGGTCTTCCCGGTCGCCGCGGCGGCATCCGCGGGCGGCGGCGGGCTGCCGCCGCCGCGCGTCACGATCCGATGGCCACCGCGGTCGAGCGCCACGCGGCGGCGACCGATCCGCACGAGGCCGCCGAGGAGGAGCTGCGCCTGCGCGCCCAGGCCAACCGGGTCGCCTCGGACCTGCATGCGCGCGAGGCGGCGGCGCTCGACTCCCAAGTCGGAGGGCTCGGCGGACGGCGCCACCCCGCGCCCGACGATCGGCTCACGCCCGGCGGCCACCCGGCCCACGACGAAGGGCGGCCGATCCACGGTGACGCCCGCCCCGGTCCCGAACGGGACCGCCCCCTGTACGAGGACGAGCACGGCCGCGTCGTGGACGAGCACGGCCGCCCCGTCGACGCGCCCGCCTACCGCGACGAGCACGGCCGCCCCGTCTACGAGGACGACCGCCCGCGCTACTGACGGGCTCGACCGTCGAGGAAGTTGCGCAGCAGCAGCCTTCCCTCGTCGGTCAGCACCGACTCCGGATGGAACTGCACGCCCTCGGCGGGCAGCTCGCGGTGGCGGATGCCCATGAGCACGCCGCCGCCCTCGGCCGAGACCTCGAACGCGTCCGGCAGCCGGTCGGGGTCGACGACGAGCGAGTGATAGCGCCCGACGGTCAGCGTCGGCGACAGCCCGGCGAAGATCGTGCGGCCGTCGTGGGTGATCTCGCTCGTCTTGCCGTGGACGGGCTCCGCGCGGACGACCCGCCCGCCGAAGGCCTGCGCGAGCGACTGGTGCCCCAGGCAGACGCCGAGCGTCGGGATCCCGGCCTCGGGGAAGCGGCGCATCGCGTCCACCGAGATCCCCGCCTCGTCGGGCGTGCACGGCCCCGGCGAGACGACGAGGCGGTCGGGCGCACGCCCGAGCAGCTCGTCGACCGACGCGCGGTCGTTGCGCACGACGTCGAGCTGCGCCCCCAGCTCGCCGAGGTACTGCACGAGGTTGTAGGTGAACGAGTCGTAGTTGTCGACGACGAGCACGAAGGTCATCGAG
>DASZOA010000224.1:0-6418 GCA_035551055.1 Solirubrobacteraceae bacterium | reverse complement strand
CTGCAGCGCCTCTACGAGGCGGCCGAGAAGGCGAAGATCGAGCTGTCGACGGCGCAGGAGTCGCAGATCAACCTGCCGTTCATCACCGCCGACCAGTCCGGTCCCAAGCACCTCGACGTGCGCCTCACGCGCGCCAAGCTCAACGAGCTGACGGCCGATCTGCTGCAGCGCGTCGTCGCCCCGGTGCGCCAGGCGCTCGACGACGCCAAGGAGAAGGGCGCGTCGAAGATCGACCACGTCGTCCTCGTCGGCGGCATGACCCGCATGCCGGCCGTCCAGGAGAAGGTCAAGGAGCTCACGGGCAAGGACCCGCACCGCGGCGTCAACCCCGACGAGGTCGTCGCGATCGGCGCCGCCATCCAGGCCGGCGTGCTGGCCGGCGACGTCAAGGACGTGCTGCTGCTCGACGTGACCCCGCTGACGCTGGGCATCGAGACCAAGGGCGGCGTCATGACGAAGCTCATCGAGCGCAACACGACGATCCCGACGCGCAAGAGCGAGGTCTTCTCGACCGCCGAGGACAACCAGCCCTCGGTCGAGATCCACGTCCTGCAGGGCGAGCGCGAGATGGCGACCTACAACAAGTCGCTGGGCAAGTTCCAGCTGACCGGCATCCCGCCGGCGCCGCGCGGCATCCCGCAGATCGAGGTCGGCTTCGACATCGACGCCAACGGCATCCTCAACGTGTCGGCGAAGGACCTCGGGACCGGCAAGGAGCAGAAGATCGAGATCAAGTCGGGCTCCGGCCTGTCCGAGGACGAGATCAAGCGGATGGTGTCCGACGCCGAGGCGCACGCCGACGACGACCGTCGCCTGCGCGAGCTGGCCGAGGCGCGCAACGCCGCCGAGAACGCGGCCTACCAGGCCGAGCGCCAGCTCAAGGACCTCGAGGACAGCGTCGACGAGTCCCAGAAGGCCGAGATCGAGGGCCTGATCAAGGACCTGCGCGACTCGCTGGAGTCCGAGGACGCCGCCGAGCTGCAGGCCAAGACCGAGGCGCTGCAGACGGCGTTCCACAAGGTCTCCGAGGCGATGTACGAGAAGGCCCGCGCGCAGGGCGAGCCGACGTCCGCCGACGGCGACGGTGCCGGCGCCTCCGCCGAGGAGGAGGACGTCGTCGACGCCGAGGTCGTCGAGGAGGGCCGCTAGCCCGTGCCCGCCCACGAGCAGGAGACGAGGCAGGAGGCGGCGCCGGAGGCTCCGGCGCCGCCCGCGCCCGTCGTCGAGGACGAGCCGACGGCGCCCGCCCGCGCGGGCGCCGACGGCGCCGCCTCGGCCGCGTCGGCGTCGGGTGAGGAGCAGCCCGCGCCGCCCGCCGCCGACGGGGAGGCCGAGGCGCCCGCCGCCGCTGCCCCCACTGAGCCCGGCGGCGAGCTCGACGCCGCCGAGCTGCGCGCGCGCGCGGGCAAGGCCGACGAGTACCTCGCGCTGGCCCAGCGCACGCAGGCCGACTTCGAGAACTACCGCAAGCGGATGGCGCGCGACGTGCGGGCCGCCGAGGCGCGCGGCATGGGCCGCCTGGCCAAGGAGCTGCTGCCCGCGCTCGACAACCTCGACCGCGCGATCGCCGCCGTCGACGCCTCCGAGGATCAGGACCATCACCTGACGCAGGGCATCCGCCTCGTCCAGTCCGAGCTGGCGTCGGCGCTTGCGCGCAGCGGCATCGAGGGCTACGCCCGCAAGGGCGAGCGCTTCGATCCCGCCGAGCACGAGGCCGTCGCGCAGATGCCGGTCGAGGGCGCCGAGCCCGGCACGATCGTCGAGGTGCTGCAGCCCGGCTACCGGCTCAACGACTTCGTGCTCCGTCCTGCGCGGGTGGTCGTCGCCGGTTAGGAGAACGATGGCGCAGGATCACTACAAGGTGCTCGGCGTCGAGCGCAAGGCCTCGCCGGACGCGATCAAGAAGGCGTACCGCAAGCTGGCGCGCAAGTATCACCCCGACAGGAATCCCGGCGACGCCAAGGCCGAGGAGCGCTTCAAGCAGATCTCGACCGCCCACGACGTCCTGAGCGATCCCGACAAGCGCAAGGCGTACGACCGCGCGCTCGCCAACCCGTTCGCCGGGCGCGGCCGCGGCGGCCAGCCCGGGTTCGACACGAGCGGCTTCGGCGACATCCTCTCCGATCTCTTCGGCCAGGCGCGCGGCCGCGCGGGCGGTGGCGCCGGGCAGCCGCGCGGCGAGCGCGGGCGCGACCTCGAGGCCGAGGTCTCGATCGGCTTCGATCAGGCGGTCGCCGGCGCGCAGGTCCCGATCTCCGTCCCGACGTACGAGCGCTGCCCGACCTGCGCCGGCACCGGCGCCAAGCCCGGCACCTCGCCGATCGTCTGCCCGCGCTGCAACGGTCGCGGCATCGAGACCGAGGGCCAGGGCCTGTTCTCGATCTCCCAGCCCTGCTCGCGCTGCCTGGGCGCCGGCACGATCATCGAGGACCCCTGCCCGACGTGCGGCGGCGAGGGGCGCAGGCAGACGGTCAAGCGCTACCGCGTCAACATCCCCGCGGGCGTGCGCGAGGGCAGCCGGATCCGGCTCGCCGGCAAGGGCGAGCCGGGCCGCAACGGCGGGCCCGACGGCGACCTGTACGTCGTCACCCACGTCCAGGAGTCGCCGGTCTTCCGGCGCAAGGGGGACAACCTCGAGGTCGAGGTCCCGCTCACGCTGCCCGAGGCGCTGCGCGGCGCCGAGATCGAGGTCCCGACGCTCGAGGGCCGAAAGACGCTGCGGGTCCCCGCCGGCACCCGGCCCGGCAGCGTGCAGCGGCTGCGCGGCGAGGGACCCAAGCGGCTGGGCAAGCCCGGTCGCGGCGACATCCACTACCGCTTCACGCTGGACATGCCCGACAAGCTGACGGCCGAACAGGAGGCTGCGGTGGACGATCTCGCGAAGGTGCTCAACGGCAACCCGCGAACGAAGCTGTTCACATGAGTACGCGGCGCCGCCCCTCGGCCACGAGCACGACCCGGATCGAGGTCTCCTCGGACCGCGGCGTCTTCATGATCTCGGTCGCCGCCGAGCTGGCCGACATGCACCCGCAGACGCTGCGGATGTACGAGCAGCGCGGCCTGATCGAGCCCAAGCGCTCGCCGAAGGGAACGCGCCTGTACTCGCACGAGGACGTCGAGCGCCTGCGCCGCATCCAGCGCATGACCGCCGAGCTCGGGCTCAACCTGGCCGGCGTCGAGAAGGTCCTCGAGCTCGAGGCGCAGCTCGAGCGCGCGCGCAGGCGCGTCGCGGCGCTCGAACGCCGCCGCGACGAGCTCCAGGCCGAGATCGCGGCGCTCGAGGGCCGCCGCGAGCGGGTGCGCGCGGAGCTCGTGCGCTACGAAGGCGACCCCGGCTCGGCGCTCGTCCGGGCAAAGGATCTCGAGGCGTTCGCGATCCGCGCGAGCAGCGCCGCGAGCCGCCCGGCGAGGTCCGAGGGGTAGCCGGAGTCCTACGTTTTCCGGGCTTGTCCCGCCGGCGCTCCCACGTACACTCGTTGGCGGGGGTTCGGCGTCGCACGTGGAAGGCTGGGACGGTGGACAACGCAGGCAGGGGCGGCAGGTCTCGTCGGTCGCCCACAGCAGGGCCGCTGGCGCGGCGTGCGATCGCCGGCATCGTCCCGGGCGACCACGTCTGCGCGACGTTCGGCTCAGATGAGGAGCACCAGGCGATGGTCGGACGCTACGCCCGCCAGGCGCTGCGCCACAACGAGCGCCTGCTGTACCTCCGGCACTCGAGCTCCGAGGCGACGATCCGCGGATACCTCGAGCGCGAGGGCATCGACGTCGAGGCGGGCGTCGCGGTCGGACAGATCGAGATCCGCAGGATCGACCGCGACCGCGCCCCGATCGACTCGGAGGCGATCATCGCGGCGCTCCAGGCCGACCGCCGCGGCGCGCTGCGGGACGGCTACAGCGCGCTGTGCGGCACCGCCGAGATGAGCTGGGCGCTCACGCGGCCCACCGAGATGGACGCGGTCCTGCGCTACGAGCGCGACGTCGAGCGCGTGTTCGCCGCGGCCGACATCTCGGGCCTGTGCCAGTACGACCGGCGCCTGTTCGAGCCCGACGTGCTCGATCGGCTCGTCGCGACGCACGAGTTCCAGCTCTGCACGGCGCCGCACGCGACGACGACCGCCCGCCGGCGCCTGACGATCTCCGAGTGCGACGGCGCGATCGCGCTGTCGGGCGCGCTGGACATCGACTCCTCCGCCTACCTCGTCGCGCGGCTGGCCGAGCTCGAGGGCGCAGACGACGTCGTCGTACTGACCTCGGGGCTGGGATTCGCCGACATCACCGGCTGTCGCACGCTGTTGCGCGCGGCGGAGGCGCTCGGCGGCGACCGCCGGATCGTGCTGCCCGACGCCGCCGAGCCGCTCGTGCGAGTGCTGGAGCTGTGCGGCTGGTCGTCGAACGAACGGCTCCTGCTGGCGTAGCTCGCGCGGCGGACCGGGGCGCGACGGCGCCGCGGCCGCTCAACCCGACTGCGGCCAGATGTCGCGGTCGGCGATCTCCAGCAGGTTGCCGGCCGGGTCCTTGAAGTAGAACGAGCGCCCGCCGCCGCCCCACTCGCTGTCGTGGACGATGTCGACCCCGGCGGCCTCCAGCCGCTCGCGCCAGCGCTCGTAGTCGCCCCCGCCCGCCCGCAGGCAGGCATGGCCCGGGCCGCTCGCGCCGTGGTCGGCGATCGGCCCGCCCCGCCCGGAGAGGCGGGCGCGGTCGAACAGCAGCAGGACCCCGGCCCCGACCCGGAACGCGACGCCGTCCTCCCACCGCGCGACCGCCGCAAGCCCGAGCAGATCGCCGTAGAAGCGGTCGATCGCCTCACGGCCGTCGCCGTCGTGGTAGAGCGTCGTCTCGAGTACGCCGAGGAGGCCGCGAGCCCGCACGCCGCCCACGGTAGCCGTCGCGCGCGCCGCGGCTCCCCGCTCGGTCGCACGCGACTTCCCTTGAGGTTTCAAATCTAAGCGAGCTACACTCAGATCATGCAACCCGACCGCTTTACGATCAAGACACAGGAAGCCCTGCAGGCCGCGCTGGCGCTTGCTCCCCAGCGCCGCCACTCGCAGGTCACCCCGATTCATCTGCTCGCCGCGCTCCTCGACCAGGAGGGCGGCCTCGTCGCGCCGGTCCTCGGGAAGATCGGCATCTCTCCGGACCAGCTTCGAGGCGACGTGCTGGCTGCGCTGAACGCCCTCCCCACGCTGTCGTCGGAGGCCGAGCCCACGACGGCGCCCGAGCTGCTCCAGGTCCTGCGCGGCGCCGAGCGCGAGATGCGCGACCTGCACGACGAGTTCGTCTCCGTCGAGCACGTCCTGCTCGCCCTGGCCAAGGACGACGGGCCCGCCGGCCAGGCGCTCAGGGCCGCCGGCGCGACCCACGAGCGGCTGCTGCGCGCGCTCGCCGACGTGCGCGGCTCGCACCGCGTGACCGATCAGTCGCCCGAGGAGAAGATCCAGGCGCTCGAGCGCTACGGGCGTGACCTCACCGGCGAGGCGCGCGACGGCGACCTCGACCCCGTGATCGGCCGCGACGACGAGATCCGCCGCGTCATCCAGGTGCTCAGCCGCCGCACGAAGAACAACCCGGTGCTGATCGGCGAGCCCGGCGTCGGCAAGACCGCGATCGTCGAGGGCCTCGCCCAGCGGATCGTCAGCGGCGACGTGCCCGAGTCGCTGCGCGACCGGCGGGTCGTCGCGCTCGACATCGGCGCGCTGCTCGCCGGCTCGAAGTACCGCGGCGAGTTCGAGGAGCGCCTGAAGGCCGTCCTCAAGGAGGTCTCCGACGAGCGCGGCCAGGTCGTGCTGTTCCTCGACGAGCTGCACACGATCGTCGGCGCCGGCGCAGCCGAGGGCGCCGTCGACGCGGCCAACCTGCTCAAGCCGATGCTCGCCCGCGGGCAGCTGCGCGCGGTCGGCGCGACGACGCTCGACGAGTACCGCAAGCACATCGAGAAGGACGCCGCGCTGGAGCGCCGCTTCCAGCCCGTCTACGTCGGCGAGCCGTCCGTCGAGGACACGATCGCGATCCTGCGCGGACTGAAGGAGCGCTACGAGGTCCACCACGGCGTGCGCATCCAGGACTCCGCGACGATCGCCGCCGCGACGCTCAGCCACCGCTACATCGCCGACCGCTTCCTTCCCGACAAGGCGATCGACCTCATCGACGAGGCGGCGTCCCGGCTGCGGATCGAGATCGACTCGATGCCCGAGGAGATCGACGAGCTCGAGCGCCGCGCGATGCAGCTCGAGATCGAGCTCGAGTCGCTCCAGAAGGAGAAGGACGAGGCATCCAAGACGCGGCGCGAGGCGCTCGAGCGAGAGCTCGCCGAGCTGCGCGAGCAGAGCTCCGCGATGAAGGCCCAGTGGCAGGCCGAGAAGGCGAAGATCACGGCGATCACCGAGCTCAAGGAGAAGCTCGACGTCGCGCATCGCGACGT
>DASZOA010000223.1:0-6583 GCA_035551055.1 Solirubrobacteraceae bacterium | reverse complement strand
CTCCGCGGTGCTCGCCACGCTGCTGGGTCGGGTCGATCCTCGCGCGGATCCGACAGGCGCGGTTCGCGCGCGCGGGAACGCTGTAGCGTGGCACCCGTGGCCGACCCGCTCTTTCGCCTCGCCTGCGCGCCCCGGGTGCTGGACGAGGCGCCCGCCGACTGGGTCGCGACGATGCTCGAGGAGGGCGAGATCGCGCTGCTCGCCGACGACGGAGGCCTGGATGCGATCACCGCGCTCGCGCACGCGCTCGACCTCGTCGTCGTGCCGGTGCTGCGCGCCGAGCCGACCTCCGAGCAGCAGGAGGCGACCGTCATCGCCTACGCCGACGGCAAGCCGTTCGTCTGGATCGCGCCCGGCTTCAGCGAGGAGGCGTGCCGCTGGGCCCAGCGGCGCGGCCCGATGACGCTGCTCGTCGAGGCCGACGGGCCGCTGCCGCAGGACGAGCGCAGGCGGATCGAGCGCTTTGCCGTGATCCTCGGACGCCAGGCGGAGTAGCCGCGGCGCGGGCGCACCGCCGGCGGCCTCGGTCACTCCCCCAGCAGCCGCTCGACCGACGCGACCTTGTCCTCGAGCGTCTGCGCCCTGTCGCGCCGCTCGTCGAGCTTGAGCACCGTGTAGACGCGCGGAACGCCGAGCTCGAAGGGGACGGCGTGCAGATCGCCGACGACGGCCAGGATGTCGGCGGTCTCGCCCTCCAGCGAGGTGCCCATCGCGTGCATCCGGTAGCGGACGCGGCCCTGCGCGGCGAGGCGGCGCTGGATCTCGGCGACGTAGGCGGAGGCCGACGTGTCGGGCCGGCCGAGGGCGATGACGGTGATGTCCGCGGTGGCCATCGCCGCGAAGTATCGACGGCGGGCGGGCGCGCGTCGAACGTCGCAGCGCCGACCGCGCTGTCGCCGTGGTGCCCAGGGCGCTGGCCGGTGAGCCCATTACAGTCGGGCCGTGGACGAGCACGGCGATCCGCCGCGGCGGCGGTTCCGGCGCAGGCGGCGACTGCTGATCGCGCTTGCGGCGCTCGCGGCGGCGGCGGCAGCGGTCCTGGTGCTCGGCGGCGGCTCCGACCGGCCGCCCGAGCCCGATGCGTTCTACGAGCAGCCCGACCCGCTGCCGGCCGCCCCGGCGGGCGCGATCCTCCGCAGCGAGACGATCGCGCGCCCGCCGCAGCGATCGACGGCCTACCGGATCCTCTACCGCTCGCGCAGCTACACGGCTCGGCCCGTCGCGCTGAGCGCCCTGCTGCTCGTGCCCGAGCGCCCCGCGCCGGTCGACGGGCGCAACGTCGTCGCGCTGACGCACGGAACGCTCGGAATCGACGAGCGCTGCGCCGCGTCGCACGGCAGGCGGTTCCTCGCGCACGTCGACGGGCTGGCGCGCTTCATCCGCGCGGGCCACGTCGTCGTCGTGCCCGACTACGAGGGGCTCGGCACGCGCGGCCCGCACCCGTACCTCGTCGGCGTGGCGAACGCCCGCGCGACGCTCGACGCCGTTCGCGCCGCGCGCCGCTTTCAGCCCGCCGGCGCGAGCGCGCGGTTCGTCGCGTGGGGGGTCGGCCAGGGCGGCCACGCGGCGCTCTTCACCGGCCAGGAGGCCGGCCGCTACGCGCCCGAGCTCGAGCTCGCCGGCGTCGCCGTGGGCGCGCCGATGGCGAACCTCGAGCGGCTGCTGGCCCGCGGTCGCAGCACGGCGGCCGGCCGAGTGGCGGCCGCCTACGTGCTGGCGACGTGGAGCCGCGTCTACCCCGAGCTGCGCCTCGAGCGGATCGTCCACGGCGCCTCGCGCGCGACGATCGACGAGCTGTCCGAGCTCTGCCTGCCGCTCGATCACGCCCCGATCGGGGACGCCCTCGGCAACCGGGCGGTGAGGCTCGACTACCGGCGCAGCGACCCGTGGAGCAGCGCGCCGCTGGAGGCCCTGCTCGCCCGCAACGCGCCGGGCGCGCGGGCGATCCCCGTGCCGGTGATCGTCACCCAGGGCCTGGCCGACCGGCTCGTGCGCCCGGCGATGACCGCGCGCTTCGTGCGTCACCTGTGCAGGCAGGGCGTCGCCGTGCAGTACCGGCCGTCGCGCGGCGTCGCGCATGCCGACGTCGGCGAGAAGACCGCGCCCTACGTCTCGAAGTGGATCGCCCGCCGCTTCGCGGGCGAGCCCGCGCGCTCGACGTGCTGATCGCGGCTCACACGCGGTACTCGGGGTTGGGGTAGTCGTAGCGGCAGCCCGCGTCCCAGAGGGTGCGCTGGTTGCCGTGCGCCGGAATCCCGCCGGCGTCCTTGAGCATCCGCGCGATGTGCAGCAGGTTCCAGGTCAGAAACGCGGTGTTGCGGTTCGTGAAGTCGTTGTCCGGGCCGCCCGAGCCGGGATCGAGGTAGCTCGGGCCGGGCCCCGCCTCGCCGAGCCACGCCGAATCGGCCTGCGGCGGGATCGTGTAGCCCAGGTGCTGCAGCGAGTAGAGGATGTTCATCGCGCAGTGCTTGGCCCCGTCCTCGTTGCCGGTGATGATGCAGCCGCCCGCCCGGCCGTAGTAGGCGTACTGCCCCGCCTCGTTGAGGATGTGGCTGTTGCCGTACAGCCGCTCGATGATCTTCGTGCAGACCGACGACTTCTCGCCGAGCCAGATCGGCGACAGCAGGACGAGGATGTCGGCCGCCATCACCTGCTTGAAAATCGCCGGCCACTCGTCGGCGTGCCAGCCGTGCTGGGTCATGTCCGGGTAGATGCCGGTCGCGATCTCGTGGTCCACGGCGCGGACGACACCGACGGCGACGCCGTTTGCGCGCATGATCGCAATCGACCGGTCCGCGAGCGCCTGGGTGTGGGACACCTCGGGCGAGCGCTTGAGGGTGCAGTTGACGTACAGCGCGCGCAGGTCGGAGAAGTCCCACTGCGACTGCTCGCAGAGCAGCTCGTCGATTGCCGTCAGATCGCTCATCGTCACGTCCTCCTGGTCCTCTGGCTCGTCCTTACCCGGGTGGGTCCCCGAGGCGGCGGGTCCGTTACGCCGGCCGCCGGCAAGCTAGCCTGAGCGCACGATGGCCACGCAGCCGGCCCCCCAGAACCTCGATCCCGTGGCGCTGCTCGACGCGGCGCCCGAGGACGAGTACCAGCTCATCGAGCTGCGCCTGGACTGGCCCTACGACCTCGACGTCCATCCCCGCCACAAGCAGCTGTGGCTGCGCTGCTTCGTGATCACGCAGGACCCGCTCGACTGGATCGCCGACCGCGGAGACGCGTGGACCGCAGTCACCCTCGACGGCGAGGTGCTCGAGGTCGATCTCTATCTGACCATCGACGCGCTTCGCCGCATCCTGGAGGAGACCGGGGGCGATCTGGCGGCGGCCGTCGGTCGCTACGCCTCCGCGGTCATGGCGGCCGCGCTCGAGCGCGAGGAGGAGCTGCTGGAGGGCGACTACCCGCGGCTGGCGGCGCGCGGCGAGGTGCCGCGGCTGCTGGACGACCTCGAGCGCGACCCCGGCGCCTTCGGCACGCCATCGATCCAGGTCAGGCGCGGCTGGAGCCCGATCGGGCTCGGCGCGCTGACCGACCTCGTGCAGCACGCCTTCGGCGACGTCGACCTCGACCGCTCCCCGGTCGTGCTGGACCCGGTCGAGCCCGTCGACGAGCACTGCCCGGCGTGCGCCGGCTACAGCTTCGCCTACCCGTCGAGCCTCGAGGAGGCCAAGGAGTCGATGTGCGCGGCGCACGTCTCGGCTGCCACGGCGGTCAACACGATGCGCCTGGCGCGTGCCCGCGAGTCGAACTTCGCCGGCTGGCGCGCCGTCGACAAGGCGGTCAGGCGCATAAACAAGCTGCCCGAGCCGTCCTACGCGCCGCAGCCGCCGCGCGTGGTCGGCGAGACGCCGGCCCGCAACGACCCCTGCCCCTGCGGCAGCGGCAAGAAGTACAAGCGCTGCCACGGCGCCTGAGCCGCTCGCGCGTCGGCGCGCGCTGACCGCGCCGCGGCCCTGCGCCGTTCAGATGAAGACCAGCAGGATCGAGACGAGCAGCATGAGGAAGCAGGCGCCGGCGACGATCGCGAGCACCCGGATGACCCACAGGTCGATCTGCGAGACCGGAAGGGTGCGGGTCGGCCGCGGGCGCTGCAGCTCGGCGATCACGGTTCGCGCGGCGGGCATCGTGCGCACCCCGATCGGCTCGTCGGCGTCGCCGTCGCCGGCCGGCTCGTCGCCGCGCGCGCGGTCCTCCTGCGCGCGCTCGGCCTGCAGGTGCCGCCGGAGGGCGCCGTAGGCGAGCACGAGCTCGTCGCGCTGGGCGTTGGCCTCGTCGCGCTGGACCTGCATCGCTGCGAGCTCGGCCTCGGCGCGCTCGCGCGCCCGCAGCGCCTCGTCGTGCGCGAGCTCCATCCGCCGGTGGCTGCGGACCGCGGCCTCGCGTGCGGCGACGGCCTCGGCGAGCTGGGCCAGCGCCCGATCGCGATCGCGCTCGGCGGCGGCGCGGGCGCCGGCGAGCTCCTCGAGCGTGGGGGACGGCTCGACCGCCCGGAGCTCGAGCGGCGCGGGCTCGGGCTCGGCGAGGTGCGGCGGCGCGGGGTCGACCCGTTCGGAGCGCAGCCCGGGCTCGGCGAGGCGCGGCGGCGGGGCCACCGGCTCGGCCGCGCGGCGCCGCGCTCGCGCCCCGTTCGTCGGCTCGGGCTCCCGTGTACGCGACGGTGGTCGCGCCGGTCGGGGCGCCGGCGACGGCTCGACGACGGCGACCGGCGCATCGCCGAGCGGAACGGTCACCTGCGGGGAGACCGCGAGCGCCAGCGCGTCGGCGTCGACGTCGCCGCCGTCCCACGGGAAGGCGGCGACCCAGGTGCGGTCCAGCGACGGCGCCCACGGCTTGTGCTCGAGCGTGGCGAGGATCCGGCGGTCCTCGGCGACCAGCGTCGGGCGCACGAAGCGCAGCCCGCCCACGCCCGACCAGTGGCCGCTGACGACGAGCTCGCCGCCCTGCAGATCGAGCCGCTCGAGCTCGAACGACACCCCCGGACGTTGCCCCATGGCGGGCGCCCTACCCGGCGCGGCCGTGGCTCAGACTCGCGGCCTGCAGCGATTTCGGCTGCTGTGCGCGCCGCCGCCGCCGCCGTGGCGCAGGACCGTGATGCCCGTGTCAAGCGGCCGCACCTAGTCGAAAGTCGAGGATCCGGCGGGCCAACCAACCATCCGGCTGCCGCGGCGTTTGCACGGGTAGGAACGGACGCCACGATGAACCGGAAGCTGGTGCGAGCAACAGGGATGTCTTGGGCGGCGGTTGTGGCGCTGCTCGCACTGGCTCCCGGTTCGGCGCACGCGTCGTACGGCCTGGCCGGCGAGTGGCGACTGGATGAGGGCGCGGGCTCGCTCGTGCACGACAGCTCGGGCGCCGGCCACCACGGAACCTTCGGCTCCGGCGCCGCGGCGCCGCGCTGGACGGCCGGGATCGGCGGCTTTGCGCTGAACTTCGACGGCGACGACGAGGTCCGCATGCCCGACTCCGCCGGGCTCGAGCCGCCGCGGCTCACGGTCGAGGCGTGGGCGCGCAACGCCGGCACGCCCGGCAGCTACCGCTACGTCGTCTCCAAGGGCGCGACCGCCTGCCACGCAAGCTCCTACGGGCTGTACACGGGATCGGGCGCGGGCCTCGCCTTCTACGTCTCGGGCTCGGCGGGCTACGCGGTCTCCGCGCAGGCGACGCCCGCCGCGGTCTGGGACGGCGCCTGGCACCACGTCGCCGGCACCTACGACGGGCAGACGGTGCGCCTGTTCGTCGACGGCGCGCAGGTCGGCAGCGCACGGCGCGCGCCGTCGGCGATCGTTTACGGGCTGCCGAGCAAGAGCCTGCTGCTGGGCACCTATCGCGGCAGCTGCGCTCTGCCGTTCACCGGCGACGTCGACACCGTCAGGATCTGGAACCTCGCGCTGACCGCGCGCGAGGTCGCAAGCACCCCGCCGCATCCGCTGGGCCGCCCCGCGCCGGACCCCGCGACGCCGCGACCCGGGACGCCCGCGCCGAACACCGGCTCGACCGGCGCCTCCTGCCTGACGCTCGCGCCGAGCAAGCGCCGGCTGCGGATCGGGCGCCGGACGTCGCTAACCGCGACCGTGCGCAAGGGCGGCCGGCGCGCCGCGCGCGTGCGCGTCGCGCTGACGGGCAAGGGGATCCGCAGGACGGTGCGACGGACCGACCGCATCGGCCGCGTGCGATTCGTGGTGCGACCGCGCCGCAAGGTGACGCTGCGCCTGCGCGCGCTCGTGACGCGCTCGCGCTGCCGAGCGCCGATCGCGAGCGTACGGGCGCGCTGAGCGCCGGCGCCTGGCCGAACCGCGGATGTCGGCCGCGCTAGGCTGGAGATGGTTGTTCGAGCAACCTTCGTGGAAGGAGCGCGATGCACGTCGAGATCTGGTCCGATATCGCCTGTCCCTGGTGCTACGTCGGCAAGCGCCGCTTCGAGGCCGCCGTCGCCGCCTACGAGCACCGCGACGAGGTCACGGTCCGCTGGCGCAGCTTCGAGCTGGATCCGTACGCGCCGCGCGAGCGCTCGCAGGACGCCGCCGGCCACCTCGCCGAGAAGTACGGGACGACGCGCGACGAGGCGATCGCGATGCAG
>DASZOA010000222.1:0-3884 GCA_035551055.1 Solirubrobacteraceae bacterium | reverse complement strand
CGTCGCCATCGGCACGTGCGCGACATGGGGCGGGATCCCCGCCGCCGCCGGCAACATCACCGGCTCGATGAGCCTCGCCGACTTCCTCGGCAAGGACTATCGCTCGGCGCTGGGCGTTCCCGTCGTCAACGTCCCCGGCTGTTCGCCGATCGGCGACAACTTCACGGAGACGGTGGCCGCGGTGCTCCTGTTCCTTCAGAACCTCGGGCCGCTGCCGAAGTTCGACGAGCTGGGGCGGCCCGCGGGGCTGTTCGAGGAGACGGTGCACCGCCACTGCCCGAAGGCGGGCTACTACGAGGAGGGCGTGTGCGCCAAGGAGCCGGGCGACAACGAGTGCCTCGTGGAGATCGGCTGCTGGGGACCGGTCGTGCAGTGCAACATCGTCGAGCGCGGCGCGATCAGCCACATGGGTGGCTGCATGGTCGCCGGCGGGGCGTGCATCGGCTGCACGATGCCCGGCTTCCCGGACAAGTACAGCCCCTTCTACAAGGCGCCGCCCGGCTCGTCCATCTCGGGCGGCATCTCCAAGATCTACGGTGGGGGGATCCGGCGGCTGCGGAGGATGTCGATGGCCCAGGGCAACCGCGAGCCGCTGTGGGACAACGCCGGCGAGATCCCCTCGGGCTGGGGTCGTCTGTCCGGACAGAGGAACCCGGTCGCCAAGGTCAACACGTTCTTCTACAAGAAGCTGCAGTACAGCGGCTCGGTGGATCAGGCGAAGCGCAACAAGAAGCAGCCGCTGCCGCGCAGCCGCGACATCCTGCGCCAGAAGGGGATCGACCTCGAGGCGAGCACCCCTGTCCTGCAAGAGCACCTGGTCACCAGGGAGGAACTGTAGATGTGCTTTAAGAACCTGCCGATCGAGTTCGATGCGGCGGGCAACGCGACGCTCAAGCCGGGCGTCGCCAACCCCTACTCGTACACCGAGACCGCCGTGCCGACGCCGATCGAAGACGACCCGGCGCGGATGCAGGAGCTGGTCGCGCGCAACGGGGCGATCCGCCGGGTGGACTTCGATCCGGTGACCCGCGTCGCCGGGGCACTGGCGTTCCACACGGTCGTCGACCTCGAGAATCGCCAGGTCATGGAGACCGCCTCCATGGCGACGCTGTTCCGCGGCTACGAGATCATCCTGCAGGGGCGCGACCCGCGCGACGCGATCTTCATCTCCAGCCGCGCCTGCGGGGTCTGCGGCGGCGTGCACGCAACGTGCTCGGCGCTGTGCCTCGAGATGGCGTTCGGGATCCAGCCGCCGCCGATGGGCGTCGTCGCGCGCAACCTGCTGCTGTCGATCGAGTACCTGTACGACCACCCGATCCACCTCGGGCTGCTCGCCGGGCCGGACTTCTCCGAGCCCGCCGTGCGCGAGACGAACCCCGAGATCTGGGAGCGGGCGCAGAGCACCCGCGCGCCGGGCCGAGCTCTCCACGGCTACGAGTACATGTCGGAGCTGATGACCGACCTCACGCCGCTGACGGGCAAGCTGTACCTCGAGGGGCTGCACTACACGCGTGTCGCCCGTGAGGCGTACGTGCTGATCGGCGGCAAGTACCCGCATCCGCAGACCGTCGTGCCCGGCGGGGTCAGCACGCACATCGGCACGACGGAACTCAACGAGATGATGCTGCGCGTCGTGCAGTACTTCGACTACGGGCGCAAGGTCGTCGCGGTCTGGGACGACCTGGCCGACTTCTTCTACGAGGTCAACCCGAAGTACCGCGACGTCGGCACGCGGCCCAAGAACATGATCGAGCCGGGTCAGTGGGACGACCCGTACGTGTACGACGGCACGTTCGAGAACGCCGACGAGTGGGGTCGCAAGCGCTGGGCGCCCCCCGGCGTGATCGTCGACGGCGAGCTCGTCACGACGAGCCTGCAGATGATGAACGCCGGCGTCGAGGAGTTCGTCGAGCACGCGTTCTACGAGGAGTGGACGGGCAACGGGGACGGCCAGCGGTTCGCGACCGACCCGGCGGGCAACCCGCTGTCGCCGTACCACCCGTGGAACAAGCGGACGATCCCCAAGCCCACGGCGACGAACTGGAAGGAGAAGTACTCCTGGGCGACCGCGCCGCGCTGGGATCGCCAGGCGATGGAGACCGGTGCCTACTCGCGCATCTGGGCCGCGGCGCAGACGGGCGGGGCCGCGTTCCGCGACAGCAAGTTCCTCCACTCCACCGGCCACAGCATGCAGATCGAGCTGCCGAGGGCAGAGCTGCCCAACGACCCGATCGAGTGGCGGATCCCGGACACGTGGGGCGCGTTCGAGCGCAACCGCGCGCGTGCGTACTGCATCCTCTACACGGCGGCGATCGCGTACGACAACCTGCTGCTCGCGTACGACCTGGTGCGCAGGGGCGGGCCGGACGCGAGGATGTCCACGCCCTACAAGGTCCCGAAGGATCACCGGATGGGGGCCGGGCTGTGGGGCGCCGGACGGGGCTACCTGACGCACCACATGGAGATGGACGACGGCGTCATCCAGAACTACCAGATCCTCACGCCCTCGACGTGGATGGCCTCGCCGAAGGATCCCTTCGGCAACCCGGGCCCCTACGAGGAGGCGGTGATGGCGACGCCGCTGCTGGAGAACTACGAGAAGCCGGAGGACTTCAAGGGCATCGACGTCCTCCGTGCGATCCGCAGCTTCGATCCGTGCATGCCGTGCACGACGCACCTGCACATGGACGACCGGACCATCACCCGCGAGATCATCAGCTGCGCGTGTGGCGCCGAGGGCCCGCATGAGCACTGAGGAGCGCTAGTCTCGGTGCGGGTGCTCGTCTGCGGCGTCGGATATCGCTTCCTTCGTGACAACGCGGTCGGCGTCTGGATAACGGACACGCTGGCGCCGCAGGCGAGCAACGGAATCGAGTTCGAGGACCTGGGGTACCACCCGGTCGGGTTCACGCAGAACCTCAACGATCGACCCCCCTACGACCGCATCGTGTTCGTAGGGGCGGTCGACCGGGGGCGGCCGCCGGGAACGGTGAAGTCGGTTCGCTACGACCACGTGCTCCCCGGCGCCGACGAGGTCCAGGAGCGCGTCGCCGATTCGGTGACCGGATCGATCTCACTGGATAACCTGGTGATCGTGGCCGAGGCGTTCAAGGCGCTGCCCGAGGACGTGTGGATCGTCGAGATCGAGCCCGCCGACGAGACGTGGGGCGACGGCTTCAGTCCCGAGATCGAGGCCAAGCTGCCCGAGATCATGGAGACCGTATGGAGTTTGACCAGGCTGTAGCGCAACTCGCCACGCTCGTCGAGACGATCGAGCGCGAGGGCGACGAGCGAGCGCTTCTGCTGCTCGAGTTGATGGACGACATCCACCGTCCGGCGCTCGAGCTGATCGCCGACGGCCAGCGCGACCATCCGGTCGCGCTCGCGCTGCTGTCGATGTACGAGCTCGCACCCGTCGATCAGCGGATCGAGGCCGAGGAGGCGCTCGACGAGATCCGTCCCTACATCGAATCGCACGGCGGAGCCTTGGAGCTCGTCGACGTGGAGGACGGGGTGATCAGCGTGCGCATGAGCGGTTCCTGCAACGGGTGCGCCGCCTCGGCGATGACGCTGCGACGGGGGATCGAGGGAAAGCTTCGCGAACGCCTCGACTGGTTCAAGGAGGTCGTCGCGCTCGATCCCGTCGCCGACGAGGCCGAGGCGGCCGACGGCGGCGCCTCACTGCCGTTGCTGAACATCGAGCCGCTCGCGAAGTCGGGCCCGGGCAACGGCACCGCCGCGGTCGGCGCCGAGCTCCTGCAGATCGAGAAGCTGCGGCGGCCGGTGTTCGTCGACGTCGGCGCATTCGACGATCTGCCCGAGGGAACGATGAAGGCCGTGGACGTCGAGGGCCGTTCTGTGCTCGTCCTCCGCCTCGCCGGCGA
>DASZOA010000221.1:0-10697 GCA_035551055.1 Solirubrobacteraceae bacterium | reverse complement strand
CGGCGAGTACCACGCGCTGCTGCTGACGTCGATCGCGGGCATGATCGTGCTCGTCGGCGCGCAGCTCCTCGTGCCGGTCTTCGTCGGCCTCGAGCTGCTGTCGATCCCGCTGTATGTCCTCTGCGCCACCGAGATGCGCCGCGCCTCGTCGCTCGAGTCCGGCCTGAAGTACCTCGTCGTCGGATCCGTCGGGTCGGCGATACTGCTGTACGGGCTGGCGTTCCTCTACGGCGCGACCGGCTCGACGGACTTCGCGCAGATCGCGACGGCGCTCGGCGGCGAGGGCGACCTCGTCAGCGACCCGCTGCTGCTGACCGGGATCGCGCTGTCGATCGTCGGCCTGGCGTTCAAGTCCTCGGTGGCGCCGTTTCACCAGTGGACGCCCGACGTCTACGAGGGCGCGCCGACGCCGATCACCGCCTTCGTGGCGACCGCCATGAAGGCGGCGGCGTTCGGGGTCATCCTGCGACTGTTCGACGGCGCGCGGATCGACGCGGCGGTCGACTGGGCGCCGCCGCTCGCCGTGCTCGCGGCGGTGACGATCGTCGTCGGCAACGCGGGCGCCCTCGGCCAGTCCTCGCTGAAGCGGCTGCTGGCCTACTCGTCGGTCGCGCAGGCGGGCTACATCCTGGCGGGCGTCGTCGTCGCCAACCGGCTCGGGCTGCAGGCGACGGTCTTCTACATCGCCGTCTACCTCGTGATGAACCTCGCCGCATTCGCCGTCGTCGTCGCGCGCGAGCGCGAGACGCCGCTCGGCGACGACATCTCGTCGCTGAACGGGATCGGCGCGACGCGGCCGCTGCTGGCCTGGCCGATGACGATCGCGATGCTCGCGCTCGCCGGCATTCCGGCGACCGCCGGCTTCATCGGCAAGTTCTACCTCATCGACGCCTCGGTCGAGGGCGGCTACACCTGGCTGGCGGTCTTCATCGTCGTCGGCTCGATGATCTCACTGGCCTACTACCTGAAGGTCATCGCGGCGATCTGGATGACGCCGTCGGAGGCGGTCGCGGCGGCCGAGCCGGCGCCGCTGCCCGGTGGCGACCAGCCGGTCCTGGCCGGCGGCGCCGACGAGGCGACCAGCCTGCGCGCACAGGGCGAGGTCGTCGCCGTCGCCGTCGTGTTCGGCGCGCTGACGCTGCTGCTGGGCATCGTCCCGTCGCCGCTGTTCGACGTCGTGCGCGACGTCGGCGCGGCATTCGGCCTGCTCTGAGCGGCGCGCGGGCGCCGCGCGCCCCGACGCCGCCCGCCGAGCGTCCGCCCGGCGCCGCGGGTACACACCGGCTCATGAACGACACCGACCACGAGACAGACCCGCAGCGCGAGCGCGACGTCGGCCAGGGCTATCCCGAGGAGAGCCAGCCGGGCACGGGGATCGACCCCCGCGAGCACGCCGAGGACGACGCCACCCCCGACCACGACGCGCCGCAGTCGCACCCCGGGCGCGACAGCGATCCCAGCCACGCGACCGGCAACCCGCGCGCCTCCGGCGGCTGAGCGCCGGCGGGCCCGGGAGCCCCGGCCGCCGCGGGCTATTTGACATCAGTTGACGTTACATGTTACGGTGGCGCCCGCATGAGCGCCCTGGACGCGTCCCTCACGGTCCTCGCCGCCACCGTGCCGGACGCGGGCGCGGGCGGGGCGTCGACCCGCGACCTCATGATCGCCGGGGGGATCGCCGGCTTCGCGATCATCGTCCTGCTCATGGGCGGGCTCGGCCACCGCGCCGGGCTGATCCCGACGCTCGGCTGGTTCGAGCGCTTCTCCGAGCGCGTGTCCGGGCAGCCGGCCTGGGCCTCGCTGCCCTGCGGCCTGGCGATCATCTCGCTGATCTCGGCGGTCTTCGGGCTGTACTGGGACGTCTCGCTGCACATCGATCGCGGGCGCGACACGAGCGTCTGGGGCAATCCCGGCCACCTGTTCATCCTCGGCGGCCTGTATGGCATCTTCGCGGCGGGCTTCTTCGCGATCTGCCTCGGCCGCGAGGAGCGCGCCGACCGTCCGGGGCCGACCGCGATCCGGATCGCCGGCGACTGGTACGCCCCGCTCGGCGGCGTGCTGATGTGCGCCACCGGCCTGTTCTCGCTCGTCGCCTTCCCGCTCGACGACTTCTGGCACCGCCTGTTCGGCCAGGACGTCACACTCTGGGGGCCGACGCACCTCATGCTGATCGGCGGCGCCGTCATGACGCTCGTGGCGATCGCGGTCATCCAGGTGGAGGTCGTGCGCGCGATGAAGAGCGCCGGGGTCGCGCACCTCGAGCTCGGCTGGGTGCGCCACCTGCGCCAGGTCTGGCTGCCGGGCGGGCTCCTCGTCGGGATGTCGACGTTCCAGGGCGAGTTCGACTTCGGCGTGCCGCAGTTCCAGCAGGTCTTCCACCCGATGCTGATCATGCTCGCGGCCGGCCTGACGCTCGTCGCGACGCGGATCTGGCTCGGCCGCGGCGCGCTGCTCGGCGCGATCGTCTTCTACATCGTCATGCGCGGCGGCCTGGCGCTGCTCGTGCACGACGCGCTCGGCCAGTCGCTGCCGCACTTCCCGCTGTACATCGCCGAGGCGCTGTGCGTCGAGGCCGCCGCGCTGCTGGTCTCGCCGCGCCGGCCGATCGCGTTCGGGGCGACCGCCGGCGCGCTCATCGGGACGATTGGCCTGGCCGCCGAATGGGGCTGGTCGCACGTGTGGATGCCGCTGCCGTGGGCGGTCGAGATCCTGCCCGAGGCGATCGTGCTGGGCCTCGCGATGGCGCTCGCCGCGTCGCTGCTCGGCGCCTGGCTCGGCGCGCGGCTGCACTCCGACGAGCTGCCCCGCATCCCCGCCCTGCGTCCCGTCGCGCTGACGGCCGCGATCGCGATCTTCGCGCTGCTCGCGCTCCCGCTGTTCACCGACGGCACGAGCGACGTGCGCGCCTCGGTCACCCTGAGCGAGGTGCGCGGCGGGCCCGCGCGAGCCGTCAACGCGACGATCGCGCTCCAGCCGCGCGACGCCGCCGAGGGGGCGATCTGGCTGACCGCGACGGCCTGGCAGGGCGGCGGCCTGATCGTCGACCGCCTGCGACGCGTCTCCGACGGCGTCTACCGTACGACGCGACCGATCCCCGTCCACGGGTCGTGGAAGGCGATGATCCGCATGCACAAGCCCAACTCGCTCGTCGCGCTGCCGATCTACGCGCCGCGCGACACCGCGATCCCGGTTGCCGCGATCCCCGCGCCGACGCGCTTCGAGCGCGCGTTCCGCTCCGACAGGGAGCTGCTCCAGCGCGAGGCCAGGACGCGGGAGAGCGCGATCACGAACGGCGCCTACGGCATCGTGCTGGCGCTCGCGCTGGGGCTGATCGCGCTGCTCGCCTGGGCCGTGCACCGCGTCGGCGCCACGGCCGGCGCCGCGCGCCACACCCCACCGCCCGAGTGGGCGCGACCCGAGCCCGAGCCCGAGCCGCCACCCGCTCCGCAGGACGAGCTGCCGGAGTGGGCCCGCCGCCGGCCCGATCCCGTCGCGCCCGACGGCGACGCCGCCGAGCGGGCGGAGCGCCAGCCCGAGCACGCGCAGTGAGCGTCGTCGAGCTCAGCGCCGTCCCCGCCGCGCCCGACGACGCCGGCGACGACGGCCGAGTGCGCATCGCGATCGTCGGGACCGGCTTCTCCGGCCTGGGTCTCGCGATCCGGCTCCGGCAGGCCGGGATCGAGGACTTCGTGCTCCTCGAGCGCGCCGACGACGTCGGCGGCACGTGGCGGGCGAACACGTACCCCGGCTGCCAGTGCGACGTGCCGTCGCACCTGTACTCGTTCTCCTTCGCGCCGAACCCCGATTGGAGCCGAACCTACTCGCGCCAGCCAGAGATCCGCGAGTACCTGCGCGACCTCGCGCAGCGCCACGACCTGCACCGGCACATCCGCTTCGGTCACGAGCTGACCGGCGCCACCTGGGACGACGCCCGGCAGCGCTGGCGGGTGCAGACGTCGCGCGGCGTCTGGAGCGCCCAGCTCCTCGTCGACGCGACCGGCCCGCTGAGCCACCCGCAGGTGCCCGCGATCCGCGGGCTGCGCCGCTTCGAGGGGACGCTCTTTCATTCCGCGCAGTGGGACCACCACCATGACCTGAGCGGCGAGCGCATCGCGGTGATCGGGACGGGCGCGTCCGCGATCCAGTTCGTGCCGCAGATCGCCGACCGCGTCGGCCGGCTGCACGTCTTCCAGCGCACGGCGCCGTGGATCCTGCCCCACACCGACCGCCCGACGACGCGCCTCGAGCGCCGCCTCTACCGGGCGCTGCCGCTCGCCCAGACGGCCGTCCGCGCCGGCGTGTACGTCGCGCGCGAGAGCTTTCTGCTGGGGTTCATCAAGGATCCGCGCTTCATGGCCGGCGCCGAGGCGATCGCCCGCGCGCACCTGCGTCGGCAGGTCCGCGATCCGCGGCTGCGGCGCAAGCTCACGCCGCAGTTCCGCCTCGGCTGCAAGCGCGTGCTGCTGTCCAACGACTGGTATCCGGCGCTGACGCGGCCGAACGTCGAGGTCGTCACCGAGCCGATCCGCGCGGTCGGCGGGCGGCGCATCGTGCTCGCCGACGGCAGCGAGCGCGAGGTCGACACGATCATCCTCGGGACCGGCTTTCACGTGACCGACCCGCCGACCGCGCGGCTCGTGCGCGGGCGCGACGGGCGCACGCTCGCCGAGCGCGCCTCGGAGGGCGTGCAGGCCTACCTCGGCGCGACGATGGCCGGCCTGCCGAACTTCTTCAAGCTGATCGGCCCGAACACCGGGCTGGGCCACAACTCGATGGTGTACATGATCGAGTCCCAGCTGCGCTACGTCATGGACGCGCTGCGCGTCATGGACGAACGGCAGATCGCGACGTTCGAGGTCCGGCCCGAGGCGATGGCCGCCTACAACGCGCAGATCCAGGCCAAGATGCCCGGCACGGTCTGGATGTCGGGCTGCGCGAGCTGGTACCTCGACGCCGCCGGGCGCAACACGACGCTGTGGCCCGACTTCACCTGGCGCTTCCGGCACCGCACGCGGCGCTTCGACACGCGCGCCTACGACCTGCGCCACCGCTCCGAGGTGCCCGCCCTGGCGGCAGCCGCGTGATGCTGCGCGAGCGCTTCGACGTCGCCGGGCGAACGGTCTTCGTCACCGGCGCCGCGCGCGGGATCGGGGCCGCGACCGCGCAGCGGCTGCACGCCGCCGGCGCGAACGTCGCGCTCGTCGGGCTCGAGCCCGAGCGCTTGCGGGCCCGCGCCGAGCGGCTCGGCGCGCGCGCGGCGTGGTTCGAGGCCGACGTGACCGACCACGGCGCGCTGGTCGCGGCGGGCGAGGGCACGATCGCCCGCTTCGGCGCGATCGACGTGGCGATCGCCAACGCCGGTCTGCAGTTCATGGGGCGCATGGCGACGATCCCGCGCGCGCAGTTCGAGCGCACGATCGACGTCAACCTGCTCGGCACGTGGCGCACCGACCGCGCCGTGCTCGGCGAGATCGTGCGCAACCGCGGCTACCTGCTCAACGTCGCGTCGCTGAGCGCCGCCGCCCACGCGCCGCTGATGGGCGCCTACACCGCCTCGAAGGCGGGCGTGGAGGCGATGACCGACGCGCTGCGCGCCGAGCTCGCGCCGGGCGGCGCGCGCGTGGGCTGCGCGTACTTCGGCTTCATCGACACCGACCTCGTCCAGGCGAGCTTCGCGCACCCGTCGACGCAGGCGCTGACCGCGACGCTGCCCGGCTTCGTCGCGCGGCCGGCGCCGCTCGCGCACGCCGTCGACGCGATCGAGCGCGGCGTCGCGCGCCGCTCGGCGCGCGTGTGGGCCCCGCGCTACGTCGGCGCGGCGCTGGCGCTGCGCGGCGTGCTGCAGCCGCTGATCGAGCGGCGCCTCGGCGGCAGCTCGCACCTGCCCCGGGCGCTCGCGCTCGCCGACGCGCGAGCGCAGGCCGAGCCGGACGGCGACCGCCACGCGCGGCTCGGCGTCGCCGCCCGCGCGACGGACGCCTGATCGGGCCGCCGACCGCGCGCTCTACCCTCGACCGATGGCCCGCCGGCCCGCCACGCCCGACGAGGAGCTGATCAACGCCCAGCACGAGACGGTCGTCCACGAGATCACCGACGCCACGCGCGTGGACCGGATGGCGGCCGAGCTCGAGATGGGCTTCCGCGAGCTGGCCGACGTCCACCGCGCGGTCTCGCTGTTCGGCTCGGCGCGCACGCGGCCGGGCTCCGCGGAGTACGAGCTCGCCCGCGAGCTCGGGTGGCGCCTCGGCGCCGCCGGATTCGCGGTCATCACCGGCGGCGGGCCCGGCGCGATGGAGGCGGCCAACCGCGGCGCGACCGAGGCCGACGCGCGCTCGATCGGGCTGAACATCGATCTGCCCTTCGAGCAGGGCGGCGCGAGCCACTGGCTCGACCAGTCGCTGGACTTTCACTACTTCTTCTGCCGCAAGGTCATGTTCGTGCGCTACGCCAACGCGTTCGTCGTGCTGCCCGGGGGCTACGGCACGCTCGACGAGCTCTTCGAGGCGCTGTGCCTGATCCAGACCGAGAAGATCCGCTCGTTTCCGGTCATCCTCGTCGGCGCCGCGTACTGGTCGGGGCTCGTCGACTGGCTGCGCGAGCGCGTCGCCGGTGAGGAGAAGATCGCCGCCGCCGACCTCGACCTGCTGTGCGTCACCGACGACCTCGACGCCGTCGTCGAGCGCGTGCAGCGCGCCGCCGCCGAGCAGGGCGTCTGAGGGGTGCGCGCCGGGGAGCCGCAGGTCAGCCGTCCGAGCGGCACGTCAGGATGCCCGAACGCATCCACGACCGCCCGCCCGAGGACGGCCCGCCTGCTATGACACCGACGAGCACACTGCCCGAGCCCGAGACGAGCCCGACAGCCATGCACGAGACCGCGCCGTCCGTCCATCTCGTCGCTCGTCCCTCGGTCGTTGTCGAGGGGATGCGTGGCTATCTGACCGAGGTCGGCGGGGCCTCATGGCTCGACCGTCGGCTCGACGAGGCCGCCGGGTCGCCGAACGACGCCGAGCTGCTCGTCGAGTTCGGCGGCCGGGCCTGCTATCGCAGCTGGGAGCCCGGCCTCAACCCGAACGTGACGCGCATTCGCACGGACAAGGACGAGTACCTCGGCAACCTGCTGCGCAGCCTGCACGGCAGCGTGCTCGAACATGCCAACTACTCGTTCGCCTTCCGCAACGTCTCCCGCGTCTTCACCCACGAGCTCGTCCGCCACCGAGCGGGGTCGGCGTTCAGCCAGGAGAGCCTGCGCTACGTGCGCCTGACCGACATCGGATTTCGCGTGCCTCCGGCGCTGGAGCCGATCCGCGAGCAGGTGGTGAACCTGGTCGAGCAGCTCGAGGAGTTCCAGGTGAGTGCCGCCGAGGCGCTCGGGCTCGACGAGGAGGGCGTGCCGTTCGCGCTCAAGAAGGAGGTGACGTCGGCCCTGCGTCGCCTGGCGCCGCTCGGGCTCAGCACCGCCATCGTCTGGACGGCGAACGTGCGCACGCTTCGGCACGTCATCGAGATGCGCACGGCGCCGGGCGCCGAAGAGGAGCTTCGCTTGGTGTTCGACAAGGTCGCGGCGACGATGCGCGAGGAGGCGCCCGCTCTGTTTCAGGACTTTCGGCGCGCCGACGATGGCTCCTGGGTCCCAGAGCACCGCAAGGTCTGACCCCGCTCACCGCCACACTCACCCTCGACGCCCGCCGAGGGACGGTTGCTAGATTTAGCCCACAGCCGGGCGTACGGCTCGGCCGATCGTCGTCTGACGGAACGAGGGTCCATGCCGCGAGATGACGCCGCCCGCGCCGCGCGTACAAGCAAGCTCGGAAGCCTCGCCGTGCGCAGTGAGCGCGAGGGCGACGCGCACGTGATCGAGCTCGTCGGCGAGCTCGACCTCGACGGCGCCCCCCGGCTCGAGGAGGAGCTGCGGCGCGCCGAGGCCAGCGACGTCGACTCGATCGTCGTCGACCTCGGCAAGCTCGAGTTCATCGACTCGACCGGAATCCGCCTGCTCGTGATGGCGTCCGAGCGCTGCCCGGAGGGCCGCTTCGCGCTGCTGCGCGGACCCAAGCAGGTGCACCGCGTGTTCGAGATCACCGATCTCGTCGACCGGCTGCCGTTCGTGGACGCGTAGGCTTCCGGCGCCGCTTTGCGAGTCCGGCGGCCGCGCCCGCCCGGCTCAGGCGTCGGCGTCGTCGCGCCGGGCGGCGATCTTCTCCTCGAGCTGCTCCATGACCGCCGGATCGCGCAGCGTCGTGACGTCGCCGAGCTCGCGGCCCTCGGCGATGTCGCGCAGCAGCCGGCGCATGATCTTGCCCGAGCGCGTCTTGGGCAGGTCGTCGGCCCAGATGATCCGCTTCGGTCGCGCGAGCTTGCCGATCTTGCGCGCGACGTGCTCGCGGATCTCGTCGACGAGCTCGTCGGTCCCCTCGAGGTGGCCCTCGAGCGTCACGAAGCAGCAGACCGACTGGCCGGTGTCCTCGTCGCTCTGGCCGATCGTCGCGCACTCGGCGACCTTCGGATGCGACACGACGGCCGACTCGATCTCGGCGGTCGACATGCGGTGGCCGGAGACGTTGAGCACGTCGTCGACGCGGCCGATGACCCAGAAGTAGTCGTCGGAGTCCTCGCGCGCGGCGTCGCCGGCGACGTACGTCTGCGGCCCGAACCTCGAGAAGTACGTCTCGACGTAGCGGTCGTCGTCGCCGTACAGCGTGCGCAGCATCGACGGCACCGGGCGCGTCAGCGCGAGCAGGCCCTGCCTGTCGCGCGGCGCCTCCTCGCCGTCCTCGCCGAGCACCGCGGCCGCGACGCCGGGCAGCGGGTGGGTCGCCGAGCCCGGCTTCGTATGCGTGATCCCCGGCAGCGGCGAGATCATGATCGCGCCCGTCTCGGTCTGCCACCACGTGTCGACGATCGGGCAGCGCTCGCCGCCGATGACGTGGTGATACCAGACCCAGGCCTTCGGGTTGATCGGCTCGCCCACCGAGCCCAGCAGGCGCAGGCTGGAGAGGTCGTGGCGGTTGGGGTACTCCTCGCCCCACTTCATGCACGCGCGGATCGCGGTCGGCGCGGTGTAGAAGATCGTCACGCCGTAGCGCTCGCACAGCTCCCACCAGATGTCCTTGTCGGGATAGTCGGGCGCGCCCTCGTACATCACCGACGTCGCGCCGTTCATGAGCGGGCCGTAGACGATGTAGGAATGGCCGGTGACCCAGCCGACGTCGGCCGAGCAGAAGTAGACGTCGGTCTCGGGCTTGAGGTCGAAGACGTACTTCTGGGTGTACGCGACGCAGGTCAGGTAGCCCCCCGTCGAGTGCAGGATCCCCTTCGGCTTGGCGGTCGAGCCCGACGAGTACAGGATGTAGAGCGGGTGCTCGGCATCCAGCGGCTCGGCCGGGCACTCCGGCTCGGCGCGCTGCATGATCTCGTCGTAGAACACGTCGCCGTCGCCCATCGGGCAGTCGATCCCCGTGTGGCGCACGACGACCGTCGTGGCGACCGGCATGCCGACCTCGTCGACGGCCTGCTTGATCGCCGCGACCCTGCCCTTGCGCCGCGCGCCGTCGGCGGTGATCAGCGCCTTGGCCTGCGAGACCTCCATGCGCTCCTTGACGGCCTCGGGCGAGAAGCCGCCGAAGACGACGTTGTGCGGGGCGCCGATCCGCGCGCACGCGAGCATCGCGACGATGACCTCGGGGATCATCGGCAGGTAGATGCCGACGACGTCGCCCTTCTCGATGCCCTGGTCGCGCAGCGCGTTGGCGAAGCGCTGCACATCGCGGTGCAGCTCGGCGTAGGTGATGTCGCGCTCCTCGCCCTCCTCGCCGCGCCAGTGAAAGGCGACGCGCTCGCCGAGGCCGGCCTCGACGTGGCGGTCCAGGCAGTTGTAGGCGGCGTTGATCGTCCCGCCGCGGAACCACTTGTAGAACGGCGGGTTGGAGTCGTCGAGCGTGGTCTCCCAGTCCGAGAACCAGTCCAGCGCACGCGCCTGCTCCTCCCACCAGCCCAGCGGGTCGGCCGCGGCGCGCTCGTAGACGGCGGGGTCGTTGAGCAGCGCGTCGCGGGCGAACTCGTCCGGCGGCGGAAATGTCTCGACCTCGAGCAGCTCCTCCAGGCGCTGTGCCAGTGCCTCGTGCGAATCGACGCTCACGATTGCCTGCTCCTCTCTCGCAGCTCGATGCGGCGGATCTTGCCGGTCAGGGTCTTGGGCAGCTCCTCGATGAACTCGACCTGCCGCGGATAGGCGTACGCCGAGTGGCGCTCGCGCACGAACGCCGCGATCTCCTTGCCGAGCTCATCGCTTGGCTGATACCCGGAGGCTACGACCACGAATGCCTTGACGATGTTGCCGCGCCGCTCATCGGGCCAGGCGACCGCCGCGGCCTCGGCGACGGCGGGATGCTCGAGGCAGGCCGACTCGACCTCGAACGGGCCGATCCGGTATCCGGCGGAGATGATGACGTCGTCGGCGCGGCCCTCGTACCAGATGTAGCCGTCCGCGTCCATCGAGGCGGCGTCCTTGGTGTGGAACCACGCGCCGCCGAACGTCTCGCGGCTGGCCTCCTCGTTGTTCCAGTAGCCCAGCGGATAGTGCGGATTGGAGCGCGCGCGCAGGCAGATCTCGCCGCGCTCGCCCTGCGGCACGGGCCGCTCGTCCTCGTCGAGGATCGCGACGTCCCAGCCCGGCATCGGCTTGCCCATCGAGCCCTCGC
>DASZOA010000220.1:0-9543 GCA_035551055.1 Solirubrobacteraceae bacterium | reverse complement strand
CTGGCCCAGCACGTAGGCGAGCGCGAGCACCCCGAGCGGCGGCAGCGCGCCGAGCGCGGCGAAGGCGGCGCCGAGCGCGAGCAGGTCGAAGGCCATGAAGCCAATCGCGCCGGCGAGGATCTGCGGGTGGCCGGCTCGCGCTGCGCCTCGCGCTCGTCGCCGCGGTGCTCGCCGCGCTGGCGGTCGCCGTCACCGCGCTGCCGGGACTCGGCGAGGTGCGCGATCGGCTGGCCGGCGCCGCGCCGGGGTGGCTGCTCGCCGCCGGGCTGCTGCAGGTCCTCTCCTGCCTGGCGTTCGTCGCGGCCCTTCGCGGCGTGTTCTGCCACCGGCTGCCGTGGCGCCTGAGCTACGAGGTCGGCATGGCCGCGCAGGGCACGAACGTGCTGCTGCCCTCGGGCGGCGCCGGCGGCCTGGCGCTCGCCGCCTGGGCGCTGCGCAAGACCGGCATGCCGACCGAGCGCCTCGCGCGGCGGACGGTCGCCTTCTACGTGCTCACGAGCTCGGTGAACTTCTTCACCGCCGTCGTCGCCGGCCTCGCGCTGGCGCTCGCCGGCGGCGCGCTGCTGTGGACCGCCGGTCCGGCGATCGCCGCCGCGCTCGTGATCGGCGGCGTGCTCGCGCTGCCGCGGCTGTTCTCGCGCCCGCGGCCCGGCCGCGCCGGCCGCGTGCTGGACGCGCTGAGCGCCGGGATTCGCGACGCGGTGCGGCTGACGCGAGCCGGCCACCCGCAGATCCTCGCCGGCGCGATCGGCTTCATGGCCTTCGACCTGCTCGCGCTCGGCGCCGCCTTCGCCGCGCTCGGCGCGCTGCCGCCGCTCGGGGTGCTCGCGCTCGCCTACGTGCTGGGCCAGCTCGGCGGCCTGGTCCCGCTGCCCGGCGGCGTCGGCGGCGCCGACGGCGGCCTGATCGCGGCGCTCGCGCTGTACGGCACGCCGCTCGGCGCGGCCGTGGCGGCGGTGCTCGCCTACCGCGCCTTCCAGCTCGGGCTGCCCGCGCTGCTCGGAGCGCTCGCCGTCGTGCGGCTGCCGCGCGTGCTCGAGCGCGCGCCGGACGTCGGCGCGCTCTGCGAGCGGCGGGTGGTGCGCGCCGCCTGAGCGCTCAGGGCGCGGCCGGCGCGCGGCGCCGGGCGAGCAGCCAGGCCGCGATCACGCCGCCGATCGCCCCGAACAGGTGCGCCTGCCAGGAGATCCGCTCCTGCGGGAGCAGCCCCTGCGCCAGCCCGACGCCCCAGACGACCACGACGATCGCCCCGACGGCGAGCTCGGTCAGCCGCCGGCTGAGCAGCCCGCGCGAGACGAGGTAGGAGGCGTAGCCGAAGACGAGTCCGCTCGCGCCGAGGTGGACCGAGTTCGACGCCGCCACGAGCCACGTGCCCACGCCGCTCACGAGGGCGACGATCAGCGTCACGAGCGCCACGCGGGCCAGGCCGCCGAGCGCGATCACGACGCCCATGACCACGAACGGCAGCGTGTTGGAGATCAGGTGGCCGAAGCCGACGTGCAGAAACGGCGCCGACAGGATCTCCGCCACGCGGTCCTCGTCGCGCGGGTGGATCCCGTAGCGGTCGAGGTCGGCCAGGCCGATCTGGTCGACGACCTCGGTGATCCACATCAGCACGACCATCGCGGCGAGGAGCGCGAGGGCGTTCGTGCGGTCGGCGCCGAGGCGGTCGGACATCCGCTTCACGCTAGCGGGGTGCCCGGGGCGCCGCCCGGCCGCCCTACTTGATCTGGTCGTAGACGCTGAACAGCGGCAGGTACATCGAGATCACGATGAAGCCGACGATGCCGCCGACGAAGACGATCATCACCGGCTCGAGGATCGAGGTCAGCGCCTTCACGGCGGCCGCCACCTGGTCCTCGTAGAAGTCGCCGATCTTCGAGAGCATCGTCGTCAGCGCGCCGGTCTCCTCGCCGACCTTGACCATGTGGCCGACCATGGCGGGGAAGGCGGGCGAGTCCATCAGCGGCTGGGCGATCGTGCCGCCGCCCTTGACGCTCGTCGTGACGTTCGCCATCGCCTCCTCGACGACGATGTTGCCGGCCGTCTGGGAGGTGATGTCGATCGCCTGCAGCAGCGGCACGCCGGCGCCCATCAGCGCCGAGAACGTGCGCGACCAGCGGGCGAGGGCGACCTTGTGGAAGATGTCGCCGATCTTGAACGGGATGCGCAGCAGGAAGCGCTGCCACAGCGCGCGCCCCGCCGACGTCTTCTTCCACTTCATGAAGGCGAAGGCCGCGCCGATCGTGCCGGCGATCAGCAGGTACCAGCGGCCGGTGACGACCTCGGAGATGCCCATGACGAAGCGCGTCATCGCGGGCATCTGCGCACCCGAGCCGAGCTCCTCGAAGACGCCCGCGAAGACGGGGACGATGAAGGCGACCATGCCGAGCATGACGACCAGCGCGAAGCTCAGGATGACGATCGGGTAGGCCATCGCCGACTTGACCTGGCGGCGCAGCGACTCCTCCTTCTCGAGCTGGTCGGCGATCCGCAGCAGCGACTCCTCGAGCATGCCGCCGGTCTCGCCGGCGCGCGTCATCGCGACGTAGAGCGGGTTGAAGGTCTTCGGGTGGCGCTCGAGGGCGTCGGACAGCGGCAGGCCGGCCTCGACGTCCTTGCGCACCGCGACGAGCTGCTCGGCGAGCTTCTTGTTCTCCGTCTGCGCCTCGAGCACGTAGAGCCCGCGCAGGATCGTCATCCCGCTGGAGACCATCGTGGCCAGCTGGCGCGTCATGATCGACAGGTCGCCGAGCTTGATCCGGTTGGCCCACGGAAGCTCGATCTCCTTGGCCTGGCGCTTGTCGGCGATGTCGAGGACGACCAGCCCCTTGGCCTTGAGCTGATCGGCGACGGACTGCTTGGACTCCGCGTCGACCTCGCCCTTGGCCTGCTTGCCGGCGAGGTCGATCGCCTTGAAGACGTACGTGCTCATCTAGGTCGTCGCGAACGAGCCTGCACCGAGCAGGCGGCGCAGCTCGTCCGGCGTCGAGGACCGCGACTCGGCGAGCTTCTGCGTGATCTTGCCCTGGCGCACGAGCGTCGCGAGCGCGGCGTCCATCGTCTGCATGCCGATGCTCGCGCCGGTCTGCAGCGAGGAGTAGATCTGGTGCGTCTTGCCCTCGCGGATGAGGTTGCGGATCGCGGGGGTCGCGAGCAGCACCTCGCAGGCGGCGATCCGCCCGGCTCCATCGGCCGTCGGCAGCAGCTGCTGGGTGATGATCCCCTGCAGCGCGACGGACAGCTGGACGCGCACCTGCTGCTGCTGTGAGGCCGGGAAGACGTCGATGATGCGGTCGATGGTCTGTGGCGCGTCCTGCGTATGCAGCGTGGCGAAGACGAGGTGGCCGGTCTCGGCGGCCGTCAGCGCGGTGTGGATCGTCTCGAGGTCGCGCATCTCGCCGACGAGGATCACGTCGGGGTCCTGGCGCAGCGCGGCCTTCAGGCCCGCGGCGAACGACTGCGCGTCCGAGCCGATCTCGCGCTGGTTGACGATGCACTTCTTGTGGCCGTGGAGGAACTCGATCGGGTCCTCGACGGTCATGATGTGCTCTTCGCGCGTGGCGTTGATCTCGTCGATGACGGCGGCCAGCGAGGTCGACTTGCCCGAGCCCGTCGGCCCGGTGACGAGGACGAAGCCGCGCGGCTTCTTGGCGAGCTCGTGCAGGACGACCGGCAGCCCGAGCTCGTCGACGGTCTTGATCATGAACGGGATCAGCCGGAACGCGGCGCCGATCGCGGCCCGCTGGTAGTAGGCGTTGACACGGAAGCGGGCGCGCCCGGGGATCGCGTAGGCGAAGTCGATCTGCCAGTCGGTCTCGAGGCGCTGGCGCTGATCGTTGCTGAGGATCGAGTAGACGATCTCGCGCGTCTGCTCGGTGCTCATGACGGGGTAGTCCTCGAGCGGCTGGAGGTGCCCCCGGACCCGTACGGTCGGATGGGCCCCCGCCGTGAGATGCAGGTCGGAGGCGTTGCGCTCGATGACCTCGAGCAGTAGGTCGGCGAAGTCGAGGCTCATTACGGCGGCCTATCGACCGGCCGCCGCCGGCGGCGCGCCGGGAGGCCGTCGGATTGGACGACCGTATGATCGGTGGCACGAATGGCTGACCGACGCAAGCGCCAGCGCCCCGACGAGCCCCGCGAACGCCGACCCTGGCGCGTCGAGGGCGAACGCGAGCAACCGGGCAAGCGGGAGCCGGGGCCCGACACGGGCGGGCGCATGCCGCGGCCGGCGGGCTCGCGGCGCTTCTGGCAGTTCCTGCTGATCCTGCTCGTGCTGAACATCATCCTCGGGCAGCTCATCCCCTCCGGCGAGGACAAGCGCCTCGACGTCCCCTACACGTTCTTCCGCGCGCAGGTGCAGGCCGGCAACGTCTCGGAGGTCAACGCCCGCAGCGACGTCATCCAGGGCGAGTTCCGCGAGCCGCTGAAGTTCGAGGGCAAGGGGCCGGAGAAGCGCTTCGAGACCGTCAGGCCGACGTTCGCGCAGGACGACGAGCTGCTCGAGCTGCTGCTCGAGAAGAACGTCGAGGTCAACGCCCGCTCGATCGACGAGGGCCGCTCGACGCTCGCGACGATCCTCATCTCGTTCGGCCCGACGCTGCTCATCGTCGGACTGCTGATCTACATCCTGCGCCGCTCGACCGGCGCCGGCCGCGGCGGGATGATGGGCCTCGGGCAGTCCAAGGCCAAGCGCTACGACGCGTCGGCTCAGCGCGTGAGCTTCGAGGACGTCGCCGGCATCGACGAGGTCGAGGACGAGCTGAAGGAGATCGTCGACTTCCTCAAGAACCCCGGCCGCTACCGCAAGCTCGGCGCCGCGTTCCCGAAGGGCGTGCTGCTGTCGGGCCCGCCGGGCACCGGCAAGACGCTGCTCGCGCGGGCCGTCGCCGGCGAGGCCGACGTCCCGTTCTTCTCGCTGAGCGCGTCGGAGTTCGTCGAGATGGTCGTCGGCGTCGGCGCCTCGCGCGTGCGCGACCTCTTCAACCAGGCCAAGAAGGACGCGCCGTCGATCATCTTCATCGACGAGCTCGACGCGATCGGCCGCGCCCGTGGCGGCGGCGGCGGCGGCATGGGCGGCGCCAGCGACGAGCGCGAGCAGACGCTCAACCAGATCCTCACCGAGATGGACGGCTTCACCGGGTCGGAGGGGGTCATCGTGCTGGCCGCCACGAATCGCCCGGAGATCCTCGACCAAGCGCTGCTGCGGCCCGGCCGCTTCGACCGGCGCCTGGCGGTCAACCCTCCCGACAAGGACGGGCGCGAGGAGATCCTGCGCATCCACACGCGCTCAGTGCCGCTCGGCGACGACGTCGACATCGAGCGGCTGGCCGCGACGACGCCCGGCATGGTCGGCGCCGACCTGCGCAACCTCGTCAACGAGGCGGCGCTGATCGCCGCGCGGCGCGAGCACGAGAAGGTCACGGCGGGGGATCTCGCCGACGCGCTGGAGCGCATCATCCTCGGCGCCGAGCGCAGGATCACGCTGTCCGACGAGGAGCGAGAGCGCACGGCCTACCACGAGGCCGGCCACGCCGTGCTCGGCATGCTCGAGCCGGGCGCCGATCCGGTGCGCAAGGTGTCGATCGTCCCGCGCGGGCGCGCGCTCGGGGTCACGTTCCAGTCGCCGACGACCGATCGCTACGGCTACGACGCGCGCTACCTCGAGGGGCGCATCGTCGGCGCCCTCGGGGGCCGCGCCGCGGAGGAGCTCGTCTACGGCAACGTCACCACGGGCGCCGAGTCGGACCTCGAGCAGGTCACCCACATCGCGCGCCAGATGGTCGGGCGCTGGGGCATGTCCAACGTCATCGGGCTCGTCTCCGTGATCCCCGCTCAGGGCGAGGAGCCCTTCTACGGACCCGGCGGTCAGGTCCACGTCTCCGACGAGACCCGCGAGCTCGTCGACCGCGAGGTGCGCCGGATCGTCGAGGGCTGCTACGACCGCGCGCGACGCACGCTGCAGGCCAACCGCGACCGGCTGGAGTCGCTCACGCGGGCGCTGCTCGAGCGCGAGACGCTCGACGAGGACGACGCCTACCGCGCGGCCGGCTTCGAGCGCGGCAGCGCGCCGGGCGACATCGAATCGACGGCTGAGGAGGAGCGCTCCGCCGAGCTGCCGGCGGGATAGCGGGTGGGCGACGTCGAGCTCGAGGTGAGCGTGCCGCGGCTCGTGCAGCCTATGCCAGCGTCTCGACCATCGCCGCTCCCGCGCCCGTCACGCGGGTGACCTCCGCGATCGAGGTCAGCCCGTTGCGGACCTTCTCCAGGCCGTCGTCGCGCAGCAGCCGCATCCCCTGGCGCACGGCCAGGTCGGCGATCTCGGGGGCGGGGGCGCGGGCGAGCGCGAGCTTGCGGATCTCGTCGGTGACGGCCATGACCTCGTAGAGCCCGACGCGACCCTTGTAGCCCGACTGGCTGCAGCGCGAGCAGCCGTGCGCGCCGTAGGCCTCCATGTCGAACTGGCTGCGGATGCCGTTGTTGCGCAGCTCCTCGGAGCTGATGATCTGGCGCTGCTTGCAGTGCTGGCAGAGCTTGCGCGCGAGCCGCTGCGCGACGACGCAGTCGATCGCCGACGCGACGAGGAACGGCTCGATGCCCATCTCGATCAGGCGCGCAAGCGCGCTGGCCGCGTCGTTGGTGTGCAGCGTCGAGAGCACGAGGTGGCCGGTCAGCGCGGACTCGACCGCGATCTGGGCGGTCTCGCGGTCGCGGATCTCGCCGACCATGATGATGTCGGGGTCGGCGCGCATCATCGACCGCAGGCCGGTGTGGAAGTGCAGCCCGGCCTTCGTGTTGACCTGGACCTGCGTGATGCCGTCGAGCTGGTACTCGACCGGGTCCTCGATCGTGATGATGTTCTTCTCGATCGTGTTGAGCTTCGCGAGGGCGGCGTACAGCGTCGTCGACTTGCCCGAGCCGGTCGGCCCCGTGACGAGGACCGCGCCGTAGGCCTGGTGGAAGGCGCGCTCGAAGCGCTCGCGCTCCTGGGCGGCCATCCCGAGCTTGTCGAGGTCCATCACGACGTTGCTCTTGTCGAGGATCCGCATGACGACGGACTCGCCATGCACGCTGGGCAGCGTCACGACGCGCAGGTCGATGTGGTGACCGTCGATCGTCAGCCCGACGCGCCCGTCCTGGGGCACGCGCCGCTCGGCGATGTCGAGATCGCTCATGATCTTCACGCGGCTGACCACGCCGGAGACCATCCGCCGCTGCACCTGCGCGGTCTCCACCAGCACGCCGTCGATGCGGAAGCGCACGCGCAACTCGCTGCCGTTGGGCTCGAGGTGTATGTCGGAGGCGCCCTGCTCGACGGCCTGGGCGACGATCTGGTTGACGAGCTTGATGACCGGCGCGTCGTCGGCGGACTCGCGCAGGTCGACGACCTCGGCGGGCCCCTGCTCGCCGTCGTCGGCGAGCACGTCGTCGGCGATGACGTGGTCCAGCCGCGTCAGGCGCGAGATGAGGTTGTGGATGTCCTCGCGGCTGGTGACCGCGGGCCGGATCTCCTTGCCGGTCAGCAGCGCGACGTCGTCGACGGCGAGCACGTTGGCCGGATCGGCCATCGCGACGAGCAGCGCGCGCTCGCCGACGAACGACACGGGCACGGCCTCGTAGCGCTTGGCGGCGGGGATGGAGATGAGGTTCGCGGCCGCCATGTCGGGCTGGAAGATCGCGAGGTCGAGGTGATCGAGGCCGTGGCGCTCGGCGACCGCCCGCGCCAGCCCGTCGGCGTTCAGCGCGCCCTGCTCGATGAGGACGTCCTCGGGCATCTTCCCCAGGCGCCGGCCCTCGTCGATCGCGGCCGTGACGCGCTCGCGGTCGACGAGCCCGAGCTCGACGATGACGTCGGTGAGGAAGCGCGCCGGTCCGCCCCGGCTGCGCGGCTTGGTGATCCCATCCGGACCGGCGCCCTGCGGCGGGACCGGCTTCAGTGGGATGGGTTCGGGGAGCATCGGGCGTCGGATCCGCGGTCGCGTACGGCCGCGCGCATCGAGTCCAGCGGGGCCGCGCGCCCGGTCCAGAAGGCGAAGCTCAACGCGCCCTGGCGAACCAGGATCTCGAGGCCGTCGACGGTGTCGATCCCGCGTCGCGCAGCCTCTTCGATCAGCATCGTTCCACCTGCCCTGTAGACCAGGTCCACCACGGTCTGGTACTCGCCCAGCCCATCGGCGTCCAGCGGAAGGTCCTTGAAAGGAGTGGACGAACGTTCGAGGCCGACGCTCGTGCAGTTGACGAGCACGTCGGCCGCGACCGCGCGCGCGACGGTTCGTGCGCCGAGGCCGGCGGCGCGCTGCGGGGTGCGGTTCCAGACCGAGACCTCGGCGCCCGCGCGGGTCAGCGCCCAGACGGCGGCCCGTGCGCTGCCGCCCGCGCCGAGCACCAGCGCCGAGCGGCGCGGCCGGTCGCCGAGCGCGGCGATCAGCCCCGGCGCATCGGTGTTCTCGGCGGCGATCTCGCCGTCGGGGCCGAAGCGCAGGGTGTTGGCGGCGCCGATCTCGCGCGCGGCGTCGCTTGCGGTCGTCGCGAGCGCGAGCGCCGCCTCCTTGTGCGGGATCGTCACGTTCGCGCCGGCGAAGCCGGCGCCGTGCAGCGCGCGCACGGTGTCGGCGAAGGCGGCCGGCGCGACCGGCAGGCGCTGGTAGCGCTCCAGGCCCGCCGCGCGCATCATCGCGGGCGAGCGGCTGTGGCCGACCGGCCAGCCGAGCACGCCGTAGCGCGGCTGGCCTAGCACGGCGATGGCGCGGGCCGCTCGCATCGTCAGCACCTCACCGGCGAGCGCCCGAGTCGCTCGCGTTCGCTGTCGTAGCGCCGGCTGTCGGCCAGGAACTTCTCATAGCGGACGGAGAACGCGTGCTCGCCGCAGGTGCCCGGCTTGACGACGAAGTAGCGGTAGTCGACGTCCGCCGGCTTGGCGGCGGCACGGATCGACGCCATGCCGGGATTGCCGATCGGCGTGGGCGGCAGGCCGGCGCGCTTGCGCGTGTTGTACGGCGACGTGCTCTCGAGCTCGGACTCCTTCAGCGCACCGCTCCACTTGTTCAGCGCGTACCGCAGCGTGGCGTCGATCCCCAGCGGCATGCCGTCCTTCAGGCGGTTGTAGATGACCGCCGCGATGATCGGGCGCTCGCGCGCGACCTGGGCCTCGCGCTCGACCATCGAGGCGATGATGAGCACGTCGTAGCCGGTGAGGTTGCGCCGCCGCGCGCGCCTGAGGTCGACGTCACCGAAGTTCGTGCGGAACGCCGCCAGTTGGCGCTCGACGAGCTCGCGCGCGCGGGCGCCGGCGTCGAGCTCGTACGTCGCCGGGAACAGGAAGCCCTCCAGCGAGCGCGTGCCCTTCGGGGCGCCGTAGCGGAACGGATTCAGCGCGCCCCCGAAGCGCTCGGACGCCTCCAGGTAGCTGCCGCGCAGCCCGGCGCGCTCGGCGATCGGGGCGATCTCGCGGCGCGAGCGGCCCTCGGGGATCGTGACCCTCACCGTGTCGGCCTTGCGGCCCGAGCCCTTCGCGCTGAGCGCCGCGATCGCCTTGCGGTAGGT
>DASZOA010000219.1:0-4239 GCA_035551055.1 Solirubrobacteraceae bacterium | reverse complement strand
GCTCGTGCTCGCGGCTCGCGCCGGCGAGCTCGAGCGCTCGTTTCCGTTTGCGGTCGTCCGCCAGCTCTTCGAGACGGCCGTGTCGCGCACCGACGGCCGGACGCGCGAGCGGCTGCGTGCGGCCGACGGCCTCGAGCGCCTGCAGCCCGCCCCGCTGAGCCCCGCGGCGGTCGACCGGCTGGCTCGAACGGTCCTCGGCGACGGCGTCGAGCGGGCGTTCACTGACGCCTGCCACACCGCGACGGGCGGAACGCCGTTCTACGCCACCGAGCTGTTGCGCGCGCTGGCCCGCGATCGCGTCGCGGGCACGGCTGGCGACGCGGAGGCGATCGACGGGGTCACGCCGAGGGCGGTGATCGATGCGACGCTCGCCCGGCTCGGGCGCCTCTCGGCTGAGGCGCGGGCGGTCGCCGAGGCGGTGGCGGTGCTCGAGCCGAACGCCGAGCTTCGCTGGATCGCCGCCTTGACGGGAGTGCAGCTCGACGCCGTCGGCGCCGCCGTCGACGCGCTGCTGTCGCTCCGGCTGCTCGGATCGGTCGCGCCGTGCCGCTTCGCGCACCCGATCCTGCGCTCGGCCGTCGAGTGCGAGATCGCGCCGGCTCGACGGGGCCGGCTGCACCTCGACGCCGCCCGCCTGCTCGCCGCCGCCGAGCTGCCGGTCGACGCGGTGGCGGCCCACCTGCTGCACACCCCGCCGCTCGGAGAGCCGTGGATCGTCTCCACGCTGCGCGACGCGGCGGTGCGGGCCGGCGCCCGTGGCGCGCCCGCCGGCGCAGTCGAATACCTGCGGCGCGCGCTTGCCGAGCGGCCCACCACGCGCGTTCGCCACGCGCTGTTGCTGGAGCTCGGCAGAGCCGAGAGCCAGCTCCGCCTTCCCCAGGCGACCGAGCACCTGCGCGAGGCGCTGGCGCTCGCCGACCGCCCCAACGAGGTCGGTGTGGCCGGCCTGTGGCTCAGTCAGGCGCTGTTCCACGCGGGCGCGCTCGGGGAGGCGCTGCAGGTCCTCGACGATGTGGTCGAGCGCAGCGAAGGCGCCGGCGCCGACGCGCTGCTCGAGCTCGAGGCCTACCTGCTGTCAATCGCCGGGGTCGCGGGCAGGCTGGCCGAAACCGCCGAACGCGCCGCGTCGCTCGAGGCTCGAACACCGTCCGGCTCGACCGCCGCGAGCGCGGTGCACGCGACGCTCGCCTTCCGCGAGCTGCTGTGCGGAGCGCCCCGGCAGCAGGTGCGAGAGCGCGCCGAGCGGGCCTTGCGCGAGATCCGCCGCAGCACCGCGGCGAACTCTCATCTGTCCAACCGCCAGGCCCCCGGCGTGACGCTGGTCTACATCGACGAGCTCGACAGCGCGATCGAGCTGTTCACAGAGCTGCTCGAGGCGGCGGCGAGGGCGGGCCGAAGGCAGGCCTTCGAGATGTTCTCGGCCCTGCGCGGATACACCGCTCGCCGACGCGGCGATCTCGCCGACGCGGCGGCTGACATCGAGCCCCTCCTCGGTGCGGCGCTGACAGGACAGAGCCCCGACTTCTCCCAGCTCGTGGCGCTGACCACCCACGTGCAGCTGCTGATCGACGACGGCCGGCTGAGCGCCGCCGAGGAGCGCGCCCGGTCGGCACCGATGCCCGCCGGCTTCGAGCGCGGTTTCATAGTCGCCCAGCTGCGCCATGCCGAGGGCGCCGCGCAGCTGGCCCAGGGCCGCTTTCAGGACGCGGCAGCGACGCTCAGCGTCGCGCGCGAGCTGTGCGAGGCAGGCGGCACCAGCACTCCCGCGATGTTTCCGTGGCGCGCCGACTTGGCCTTGGCGCTGGGCGGCTGCGGCGGTCACGACGAGGGCGTGAGCCTGGCGCTGACCGAGCTGCGCCTGGCCGACGAGTGCGATCTCGACCGCGCCCGCGGGCATGCGCTGCGGGCGCTCGGGCTGCTGGCTGGGGGTCAGGACGGCCTGCGGCACCTCGAGGCCTCGGTGCAGGCGTTCTCGCGCTCGCCGGCACGCGTCGAGCACGGCTGGGCGAGCTACCACTACGGCGCCGCCCTGCGGCGCGCGCGGCGACGGCTGGACGCGCGCGCGCCGCTCGATCAGGCGCTGGACATCGGCCTGCGCTGCGGCGCGAAGCTGCTGACAGAGCGCTCGCACGAGGAGCTCAACGCGCTCGGAGCACGCCCGCGGAGCGTCACACTCAGCGGAGTCGACTCCCTCACCGCCTCGGAGCGGCGCGTCTGCCGCTTGGCGGCCGAGGGCCTGCGCAATAGCGACATCGCCCAGGCGCTGTTCGTCTCGACCAGGACGGTGGAGACGCACCTCGCCCACGCATACCGCAAGCTCGACATCAGCTCGCGCGGCGAGCTGTCGCGGGCGCTGGTGGAGCCGGCGCCGTAGGCGTCTTGCGCGGCACGGCCGAGGGCCGCGATCACTCAGGCTCGACGAGCGGCCGACGGCACGCGGGAGTTGTGCGGCATGTCACAGAGGGGTGCGGGACCCGTTGAGATGATTGGCAGAATGCGTCTACAGGAGGTGGGGGATGATCGACGTTACGGCCGTGGGCGCGTTGCTGGCGCCCGCCCTTCCGTATCTCCTGCGCTCGGCTGATCACGTCGCGTCACAGGCGGCGGCGGCGATCGGCGACAAGACCTGGGAGTACGCGCAGCGTCTGTGGCAGAAGCTCGGCCCGCGGCTGAAGGAGCGGCCGGCTGCGCGCGAGGCCGCCGAGGACGTGGCGGCGGCGCCCGACGACGAGATCGCGCAGCACGTGCTCGCTTATCAGCTGCGCAAGCTGCTCGAGCGTGACGCCGGGCTGGCGGCGGAGGTCGAGGAGCTGATGGCCGAGGCCGGCCAGCACGTCGAGATCCGCGTCACGGGCGATCGCAACGTGGCGATCGGCGGGCGCGTGGATCGCAGCACGATCATCAGCGGAGACGGCAACGTCGTGCGGGGCTCGTAGCGATGGCGACGCGGGCGGCGATCGTCGAGGGCCAGCGCAACGTGCTGATCGCGGCGCCGACGAACAACGCGCTGATCGTCACCGGGGATCGCAACACCGTCGAGATGCGCCTCGAGGGGGCCGGAGCAGCGCTGGCGTTCGCCTTTCGCTGGCACCGGCCGCGTCCGCGCCGGCGTGGTGATCGGCCGTCCGCGCCGCCGTGCTTCGAGCGCCACGTCGATCGCGACGCGGAGGTGCGGACCGTGGCCGGCGACGACGGAGCGCCGCGCGTCGTCAACCTCTACGGGCCGGCGGGCATCGGCAAGACGCACGTCCTCGTCGAGGCGCTGAACCGCCGCGAGTGCGAGATGCGCGATGGCGCCGTCTACCTCGACGGGCGCGGGCGCGACGCCGAGGACCTGCTGCACGCCATCTTCGAGGTGCTGTTCGAGTGCCGCGTGCCGCTGCGCGACCTGCAGATCGAGCGTCACCTCGACGATCGCCGCGCGGTCGTCGCGCTCGAGGACGTCGACGTTGCGTCGGAGCGCGCGCAGCGTCTGGCGCTCGCCGTGCCGTCGTGTCGCGTCTTCGTGACGTCGCGAGAGCGTGTGCTGTACGACGGCGTTGCGCTGAAGATCGATGGTCTGGCGGCGCAGCACGCGGTGGCGATCGCCGAGCAGGAGCTGGGCCGGCCGTTGAGCGTGCGCGAGCGCGCCGCCGCCGAATCCGTCGCCGAGGGCCTGCGCGGCCATCCGCTGCAGCTGCGCCAGATCTTCGGCCGCGCCCGCGACGCGGGCCTGTCGATCGAGCAGCTCGCGCCCCGCGCCGCGACCGCCGTCGAGCGCGCGCAGGCACTTTCTCCGGAGGAGCGTCAGGTCGCGCGGACGCTCGCCGTCCACGGCGACGCGTCGCTCGGCGTCGAGCACATCGAGGCGCTGGCCGGTTACGGCGCAAGATCCGCGGCGGTCGCGCTCGAGGCGCGTCACGAGGCGCGCTCGCATTCGCCGCGCTACAGCCTCGCCGGTGGGCTGAGCGACGCCTTCGAGGAGCGCGAGCTCGCGCCGGAGCTCGATCGTGCGCTCGAGCACTTCATCGGCTGGGGCGAGGACGAGGCGCGCGCGGGGCGGCGCGACGCCGTGTTGCGCGAGACCGCGGCGCTCGTCGCGCTGCTCGAACGCGCCCAGGCAGCGGGCCGCGCTGACGACGTCGTCCGCCTTGGCCTCGCGATCGAGGGCGCGCTGGCCTGGGGCAACCGCTGGCAGGCGTGGCGACGCGTGCTCGAGCTCGTGCTCGCCGCCGCCCGAGAGAACGGCGACCGCGCGGC